>JANNJF010000691.1:0-6827 GCA_031405715.1 Gammaproteobacteria bacterium
CAGAAGAAGTTGGCCTCTCGCTGGAAAAAGCGCAATTAACCGACCTCGGTCGCGCCAAGCGCGTTGAAATCGGCAAAGAAAACACGACCATTATTGACGGTGCCGGCGATGCCGAATCGATCAAAGGCCGTGTCGCGATGATCAACAAGCAGAGCGATGAAGCGACCTCTGACTACGACAAAGAGAAGCTGCAAGAGCGCAAAGCCAAACTGGCTGGCGGCGTCGCGATCATCAAAGTCGGCGCATCGACCGAAGTCGAGATGAAAGAGAAGAAAGCCCGCGTCGTGCCGACGCCGGTCAAGAGCTGCACACCATGCCGCAGCAGTGACTCCCGTACGACGTCGGCGATCACCGGCTCGAAACCGGGCACGACCTGCGGTGCGCGCTCCACCAGGGTCACCGCCAGGCCGCGCCCGCGCAGCGTCTCGGCCATCTCCATACCGATGTAACCACCTCCGACGATCACTACCCGGTGCACGTTATTTTGTTCCAGATAGGACTTGATAGCCGCGCCATCGGTCAACTCGCGCAGCACAAACACACCGGGCAGATCGATGCCGGGCAGCGACGGCCGCAGTGCCGCGGCGCCGGTGGCGATCACCAGTTTGTCGTAGGTGAGGTCGTATTCATTGGCCGCGGCATGATCGCGCACATGCAGTGTCTGGGCACGGGCGTCGATCGCCATGACTTCGTGCCGCACGCGCACGTCGATGCCGCGCGTGTGGCGGAATTGTTCCGGGGTGATCACCACCAGGTCGTGCATGTCGCGCCCGTCATCCGCGATGTTGTAGGGCATGCCACAGGCGCCGTAAGAGACATAGTCACCCCGCTCCAGAGCGATGACCTCGGCCTTTGAGTCACGCCGCTTGGCCTGGCTCGCGGCACTCATGCCGGCGGCGACGCCGCCGATCACTACTATGCGTGGCATGAACAGACTCCTTTAGGCGGATGGTTGTCGTGGCCTGTGTGGTACATCCGATTCTAATGTCCCCCGCCACGGGGCGATACAAGTTTCTGCATGCTCACATTTGGAGTGCGGGAGCCTGCTCCCGCTTTGTCAACGCGCAGGGGAGCCGCGTACTCCAAGTGATCATCCAGACGCTTTCGGCGCCACACACCAGGATTTTATCCTTTTATATACGCGTTTCGTCCGGCGCGCGCTCTTTTCCACCCAGGTACGCTGGTAGTAAACACTGTCGGTCGCGGATATCTCATCCAACCGGTTGTTGTACTTCAGCTTGATCCAGGCATTGAAATCGAAACGCTGGGCGGTGCGAAACAGAAAATGATTGAGCGGCGCGCAACCACACTTGCGGATAATGGCGGCGCCGAAGTCGATGAGACAGGGTCGGCGTCCGTCCACCACCAGGAGATTGTCCTTGCGCTTCAAATCGCTGTGCGCGACACCGCGTGCGTGCAGCGCTTGAATCAGATCCAGCAGGGTCTGGTAGAAAACCGCGCGGTCATCGATCGGCGCGTGGCGCAAGGGAAGCCCGTCGATATACTCCAGCACCAGGTAACGGCCGCACAGCAGACCATAACAGCGTGGACTGCCGTTAAAACCGTCCAACTTTTGGTAGACCCGGTATTCCTGCCGCAGCATGCGCGTGCGCAACCAACGCAGCACACCGGCGCCGGAGGGCGCCTTGATGACCAGGCGCTGATGCGCGCCCTGAAACAGATAGACCTGACCCTGATAACCCTGGGCGAGGATGTGACTGCCGTCGGCGATACTTTGCTCGATCCAGCGAACCAGCTGGTCTTCACCGACATCCGTCACCGCCCACGGCATAGGGAAGACTGCCCTCAGCGCAGCCCGATGGAGAGAAAAAACAGACACAGCACGAGGATCAGGATGATCACCGGCTCGCCGTTGACGCGCAGGCTCTGACTGAAGGACCACTCACCGGTCTCGCCCGGCTTATAAGGCGTGAGGCGCGGAATAAGCGCATGGGTGCGCGCACGCCAGTCCTCCCAGGACTTGCCGAACAAGCGGTGCAGTACCTCGTCTTCGTGCTTGATGGTGCCGGGATAAAAAATCAGACCGATCGTAAGCCACGCCGGTAGGCTCCACCACAGCCCGGAGGCCAGACAGAAACCGAAGGTAATTAGATGATTACCGACATACAACGGGTGGCGTACATAGCCGTAGGGCCCGCTGGTGGCCAAGGCCTTGTCCTTCTTCACGTGGCCGGACGCCCACAGGCGGATCAGCATGCCCGGAAGGGTCACGGCCACGCCGGTGTAAAACAGCCAGCGGCCGAGTTCACCCAGCTTGCCGGGGGCGCCCAGGAAGGTCAGCACAAACAGGAAGCCAATGCCGACAAATTGGCGAAAGCGGTAACGCCGATGCATCAAGTCATAAGTCAGCTTCTGCAGACCGAGAGAGGAAAGTGTGGGGGCCTTGAGTCGCCTGAACATAGTGCTATCGCCTCATTGAGTGTGTTTGAACCTGGGCGCGTCCCGCAGGAGGTGGTGTGTGATCGGCGGGACCCCGAGGCGCCCGCCCCGTAGACGCTACCAGGAATGGCAGGCACGAACCAGTGCGGCGGGCATGATAAAGGCAAAAGCCGGTGGTGACAATCCAGCAGTCGCCGCCGGATTGGCGGGAGTCACGCGGGAGTATATGCGGGAGTATATATGGAGTGCGGGGCAAGCCCCCCCTCACTCCATAATGCGCGTCACGTCGGCGATGGCTTCTGGGCGATACCCCAGGAAGAGGTCAATAACCACGGGTCCAGCACGGCGGGCGGCACGGGGCGGCTGAGATAATACCCCTGGGCCTCATCGCAGCCCAGGATAGTGAGGAGATCCAGCACATCCTGATCCTCCACCCCCTCGGCGATCACGCGATAACCCAGGTTATGCGCCAAATCGATGGTGGAGCGCACGATCACCGCATCGTTGTCGTCGTGACTCATGTTCAGAATGAAGGATTTGTCGATCTTCAGCGTCCGCAGGGGCAGTTTTTTCAGATAGGCGAGGGAGGAATGTCCGGTGCCGAAATCGTCGATGCTGATGACGACGCCGATATCACTCAAGCGCTGCAAGGTCCCGGCACCCCGCTCGATATCCACCATCAGCACGTTTTCCGTGACTTCCAGCTCCAGATACTCGGGTTTGACACCCGCCTGCTGCAGCAGGTCCTGCACGGTCTTGACCAGATCCGCTTGGTGAAAGGTGCGGCCGGAGATATTCACCGCGACACTCATAGGGGTGCCCTGTTCATTCCAGGCCTTACATTGGTGCAGGGCCGTGGCGATCACCCAGTCGGTCATGGGGTTGATCAGACCGGAGCGTTCCGCGATGGGAATGAACCTGTCCGGCGGGATCAGACCCAGCTGCGGATGCTGCCAGCGCAACAGGGCCTCGACACCGATGGTGCGATGGGTCTTCAGGTCGACCTTGGGCTGGTAGTGCAGCACAAGCTCCTGCCGCTCCAGGGCATGGCGCAGGTCGCCTGCCAGCTGCAGCCGCTGCGGTGAGTGCGGGTCGGTGGCGGCATGGTAATAGGCGTAACCGCTATCCGTGTGTTTGGCGGAGTACATGGCGACATCCGCCCGGCTCATGAGGGTATCCACATCTTCACCATGCAGGGGAAAGATAGCGATGCCGATGCCGGCACCCAGGAAGAACTCGTCCTCACCGTGGCAAAAGGGCATGGCGAAACACTCGCGTAACTTCTGCACCACGCGCTCAGCGCTGGCCTTTCCGTCGGGCTCTTCAGGCAGCAGCACGGCAAACTCATCCCCGCCCAGGCGGGCGAGGGTGTCGGAGTCCCGCAGGGCCGTCTGTAGCCGCTGGCCGACCATGCGCAATATCTCGTCCCCCACCGGGTGACCCAGGGTATCGTTGATCTCCTTGAAGTGATCCAGATCCATGAGCA
The DNA here is from genome assembly GCA_031405715.1 of Gammaproteobacteria bacterium. Classification (GTDB taxonomy): domain Bacteria; phylum Pseudomonadota; class Gammaproteobacteria; order Acidiferrobacterales; family UBA6901; genus JANNJF01. Next base: position 3,887 of record JANNJF010000691.1, read on the forward strand.
TCAGCACCACCTGGCGGGAAGGATCCCGCAGGGCGGCGGCAATCGCCTGGGTCAGACGGTCGATAAACAACGCGCGATTGTGCAGGCCGGTGAGTCCATCGACGGTCGCCAGTTGGTGCAGCCGTTCTATCGTCAGCTTCTTTTCCGTGGCATCCTCCATGAGGCCATCGACCCTTACCACGCGGCCGGTCGCGTCGGCGAAGGGATGAAACACCCGCCGGAACCAGCGCAGCTCGCCGTTGGGCCGCTGGACACGGCTCTCCACCTCGACCCTTTCGCCCTGCATGGCGCGCTGCCAGGCGCGCAGGACCAGGTCACGGTCCTCCGGCACGGTCCAGCCGAGACAGGGAATGGGGAGGTCGATGTCCATGTCACAGACCGCGTGGCTGATGGGGCTCACATACAAGGGCCGGTTATGGATCACGTCCACCGACCACAAGGTCTGCGGCAGATTCGCCAGGAGACTCGTGACCTGCGCCTGCAAGTCCGCGACGGCGGTCTTTTCCTCCTCCAGGGCATCCATCGCCGTATCCCAGTAGCCCTCCAGCATCAGCCCCATGTCGCGGATAAGCAGTTTGTTGATGATGCCGATGAGCGGCGCGCGATGGCCTGGCGGGATAAGCGCGCCGTGATTAATCAGCGAAGAGAGATGTTCCAGATACAGCAGATAGGCCCCCATGATCCACACCGGATCGATGGTATAGCCGTAATGAATTTTGCCGATCTTGGCGAGACGCGCGGCGCTGGCATCGCCGATGTCGCCGTCGAGGAAGGTGGAAAAGTGGCGCAACTGCTTTTTGACTAGGCCGGCGATTTCACCGCCGTTGGCTTCGTAGCGCTTTAGCACTTCCGCCATGACCGGCTGGCTCATGAGGTAGGCGTAAAACGCGTCGACAAAACTGTCCGCTCCCTGCAACAGTTCCGTCCGATACCGGGTCAACAGCTGGAGGTCGAAGTCGTGCAGACCCAGGAAAAGATTGAAGGCGCGATTGAGCCCGTGCTCCGCGTAGCGGCGTAGAGAGGCGCGCACAGGGATAGTAGCCTGCGTTGCTGATGGCATTCAGATTATCCCTGAGCGTTAGTACTACTACATTGTTTCCGTTAATTGACCGGGGTCAAGGTAATTGCTTCCCCGTTCCCTGTGTTACCCCACACTTATACTGTGTCTAATGTTAGCAAAACAATCAAGTATTAGCAGCAACCCTTTGCGTCACCCACCAAACTCCCGTGGCAGGCCATATATTAGTGCTGCCGTATATTAACTCTAGCTGATATTTAAGCCCGCGGCCGGGTGCATAAAAAAGCCCCGCAGTGCGGGGCTGTGTATCAACCAAGTGAATCAGCAGGAGAGTGACACTCAGGCCACTTGCGCCTTCAGTGCCTCCTTGCGAAAGACAAACACACCCGCCTCCACCGTCACCACGATCAAGTCACCGGGGGCGAACTTACCCGCCAGGATCTCCTGCGCCAGGGGATTCTCCAGGGACTGCTGGATGGCGCGCTTCAACGGCCGCGCGCCATACACCGGGTCGAAACCCGCCTCGGCCAGCTTGTCCAGCGCCGCCTCGGTCAAGGTGAGGCCCATGTCGCGGCTCGCCAGGCGATCGTTCAGGTAGCGCACCTGGAACTGGGTGATACGATGCAGCTCTTCGCGCGCCAGGGGATGGAACACCACGATGTCGTCGATGCGGTTGATGAACTCGGGACGGAAATGCTGGCCGACGATCTCCATCACCGCGTCTTTCATGCGCTGGTAGTTCTCCTCGCCGGAAAGCTCCTGAATCACATGCGAACCCAGGTTGGAGGTCATGACGATCACCGTATTGCGGAAATCCACGGTGCGCCCGTGGCCGTCGGTGAGGCGTCCGTCATCCAACACCTGCAGCAACACATTGAACACGTCCGGATGGGCCTTTTCCACTTCATCCAGCAGGATCACCGAATAGGGCTTGCGCCGCACCGCCTCGGTGAGGTAACCGCCCTCCTCGTAGCCGACATATCCCGGCGGGGCGCCGATGAGGCGCGCGACGGAGTGCTTCTCCATGAATTCCGACATATCGATGCGCACCATGGCCTCGTCGGTATCGAACAGGAACGACGCCAGGGCCTTGGTCAGTTCGGTCTTGCCGACACCGGTGGGACCGAGAAACAGAAATGAACCGTTGGGACGATTGGGGTCCGACAGACCGGCGCGCGAGCGGCGGATGGCATTGGACACGGCCTTGATGGCCTCCGCCTGCCCGACCACGCGATGGCCCAATTCCTCTTCCATGCGCAGGAGTTTTTCGCGCTCGCCCTCCATCATCTTGGAAACGGGAATGCCGGTCCAATGGGCGACGATCTCGGCGACTTCATTTTCCGTCACCGCACTGCGCAGCAGCTTACGCTCCTTGCCGTCGGTCGTGCCGGCGCTGGCCAGCTGCTTCTCCAGTTCCGGTATACGCCCGTACTGCAGCTCGGACATGCGTGTCAGGTCGCCGGCGCGGCGCGCCGTCTCGATCTCTAAGCGGGCGCGATCCAGCTCTTCTTTGATGTGTTGGGAGCCGTGCACCGAGGCCTTCTCTTCCTTCCACACCTCGTCCAGATCGGAATATTCCTTCTGCAGCTTGTCGATCTCGCTCTCCAGCACGCCCATGCGCTTCTTCGAGGCCTCGTCGGATTCCTTCTTCAGCGCCTCGCGCTCGATCTTCAACTGGATCAGGCGCCGGTCGAGTTTGTCCATGGACTCCGGCTTGGAATCGATCTCCATGCGGATGCGCGACGCCGCCTCGTCGATCAGGTCGATGGCCTTGTCCGGCAACTGGCGGTCGGTGATGTAGCGGTGCGACAGGGTGGCGGCGGCGACGATGGCGGGATCGGTGATGTCCACGCCGTGATGCACTTCGTACTTTTCTTTCAAGCCTCTCAGAATGGCGATGGTGTCCTCCACCGTCGGTTCGTC
>JANNJF010000692.1:0-7338 GCA_031405715.1 Gammaproteobacteria bacterium
CAAACCGTTGAGCGAGTCATCAGTGAATAAAAACATAAGACGGCCCTACGGCCGTCTTATGTTTTTTGAAAACCTTTACTCGTCCCTGTTACGCCCAACCAGATTGAAGAGCGCTCTCGCCAACGTGAGCACCACCAGTCCGGCAGAAATGGCGCCCATGTCACCGCGGTGTGCAGTGGTCAACACGCTGACCTCGTACGTAGGCTCGGCGCCGACACCATCATTGACTACACCCAGCGCAAAGACCTAACCGGCGAGCAGCCCTACGACTTGGTTTTTGACCTGATCGTGCACACGTCGCTGCGCGACTTTTTCACGGTCATGGCGCCAGGTGGCGTGATCGTCTCCACCCTGCCGTCCTTCGGCCGCATCAGCGCAGCCATGTTGCTGCCGTTTATCTCACGGCGACGCGTGCACATTACCATGGTCAAGGCGCGCGGTGCCGATCTCGACCAGCTGCGCGCACTGTGCGAGGCCGGCAAGCTGCGGCCAGTGATAGACAGGACTTTCAGGTTGACTGAGCTGGCGGCGGCCCATGCCTATAGCCAACAGGGGCATGCGGCGGGAAAGATACTCATCACGCTGGCCGAGTGATCGTTGTCGGCGTGTACCGGCGTGCGGTGTGCGAGTTCAGCGGCTAACGGTGCCAACCTAGATCGAAATGAAAACGGCTGGAGAACCTGAAGAGATAACCGAGGTGAAACCCGGATAAGCCAGGCTTGGAATTGCACCAACAGCGTTGGCCTACCAACTACGGAAGGCGCCGGTATCCAGGTGGATAAATTCGCTCGCCGGGTAATAGCCAACGCCACCGGCACGCAGGGACAGCGCCGCGCGGCGCAGATCGCTCAGGGCGCTTCCGGGAAGCCGGATGTCGATGGCTTTACCGACGGTGTGCAGACTGCCCTTGGCTACGCCATTACTGTGGCGCCTTAGCGCGGCATTGCTGGCCGGCGAACGATAGCCTGAGATCACATGAAATTCACCACGCTCACCAGTCATGCGTTGCAGATTGAACAGGATGTCAAACAAGCGCTGATCGATGGCGTGGACCTCACCGCTGCGATGATCGCGCAATACCCGGTTTATCCCCATGGTCCCTTCGGCGAGGTACTGTCCATCTGCCCAGTAGGTTGTCGTCACGCGCTCGCCGGTGTGTGTGTTGTAGAATGCGAGCGCCCGCTCGTTCAGGTGCGGCAGGACAGTGGCCAGCGCGGGCGCCGCCACCAGGCCGGCGCCGGCGCCGCAGGAAAGCTTTAGAAAGGAACGACGGTTCAAGGCAGGGACATCCATAGAGGTTTGTTTATTTCCCCTGTAATTATAGAGTACATGGCGCTGCCCCGGTGGCCGCTGTGCATCTTTCGTCGCGCGCGGTGCACCGTTTGTCATTCCACGGCGGCGGGGTAGTAACGTGTGAGCCTGCTGTCACGTTGATAGACGTCGTCGCGAAAATGCACGCGCCCCATGTCGTCCACCCAAGCTGGAAGATACAGCACATACACCGGCATCGGTTCCGGTAGGCGCAGCCTCGTATGGCTCTGTGCATTGATCACACGCTGGATACGTTCCTCACCCCAGCCATTGTCGAGGCGCATTGTGTGCAGGGCCAGCGCCATGGGGTGTTCGAGGCGGACACAGCCCTCGCTGAAGGTACGAATATCGCGCGCGAATAGTCCGGAATCCGGTGTGCCGTGCAGGAAAATATCGAACGGATTAGGCAGAAAAAAAGCCAGCCGTCCCATACTGTTCCTGGGTCCCGGATCCTGCCGCAGCCGGTAGGTAAAGTCCTCCGGACGCAAGCTCAGCCAGTCGATGCTGGCCGGATCGATTTCCGGCACGTTCTTCCCCCTGTTGCGGTAGAGCCGAAACCCGCGCGTACGAAAATAATTTGGATCAGCTTGCTGTTTGGCCAGCAATGAGTCGCGGGCAATGCGCGACGGTACATTCCAATAGGGATTAATCACGAGTGCCTGTAGCACCGCCATGAACGAAGGCGTTGCCTGGTCCGGTGTACCCACGATCACCCGCATACTCAGCACACGCTTATTATGCTCGACGAGCTCGAGCTCGAAGCCGGCCGTGTTAACCAAAACATACCGCTCACCGAAGGTGCGCGGTAACCAGCGCCAGCGCTCCAGGGTACGGCGGATCTGGGCGATCTTTTCTTCCGGCGTGATGTTCAACATGGATCGCGTACCCTCACCGACGATGCCATCGGAGGTGAGGCCATGACGGTATTGAAAGCGCTTGACGGCCTCCACCAGTTCCACGTCGTACAGGTCGCCATCACCGCCGACATTGTGATCGCCCTCGGCGCGCAGACGTGCGCGCAGAAGCGCAATTTGTTCGTGGCGTGTCTGTGGCTCAAGCTCCGGGCCGGGCGGAAATTGTGTCCAGCCACCATGGCGGGCGAGCGCCTGATACTGCTCCAGCGCCGCGCGCAGGCGCCGGTAGCCGGTATGCGGCGGCGGCAGCGTGTTCAATAAATCGGCCAAGGTTCCATCGCGCATCGCCGTTTGCAGCGCACCTACCGGGTCGAACTCATCTGCGCGCAAGGTCCAGGTGGGATCTGCGTCCCGTGGGCCTGCGCGCCCACTGTGCACATCGATACTGTAGCGACGGAAGGCATCGGTGAGCAGGAGATCCAGACAGGCCAATTCCGCCGGTGTCCGGGCCTGCCAGTAGCGGTCGATGTCGATCAGACCATAACTCGCCGGCACCAGACCGTCGCGCCCCGCCAGGCGCAGTGCGTCGCGCAGCTGACGCGCACTCAGACCCGGGGCGTCTTGCGTAATCCAGAGTGGCACCGCTCCGCTGGCCGGGTAATAGGCCGTGATTTTTTGGCCTTCAAGCTGGGAGCCGCCGCACGTCACGGACGGCGCACGCAAGCCTGCACGCACGGCGGTATCGAGCGTCTCGGGAAGGGATGCCGGTGCCGATGCCGGTGCCGATGCCGGTGCGGGTACACGCGTACGCTCTGGTGCGCAACCGGCACCGGCCAGAAAGGCCGCGAGGAGCAGCGGCCACCAACCTCCCACCCGTGTTGCATTTATTCTTACGATCGTCACCGTAACGAGTTTAGCGCGAAAGATCCGGTTAGCGTGAGGTAAATCGTTATTCGCCGTGCTGGCAAATTCCGCCTCGGCCTCATGCTGCAGCCGTTGCGGATCGCCGGAATAGCGTGGAGAGAAATGCATGGGGATGAGGTGTTTTACCCCTGCCGTGCGCGCCAGCCAGCCGGCTTGGCGCGCGATCAGGTGGTAAGCGAAACCGCGCGCACCGCGCGCTGCCGTCCGGTGGCACTTCGGTAACGTCGAGCGTGAGGTCGGTGTCGTAGCCCTCTACCAGATTCCACGTATAGCCGGCCAAGCGGTTCTCCACTTGTGCGATAAACCCGGCCGGCCCGAACAGCGCCAGGGTCTTCTGCCGGCCGACAAAAAGACGCAACAGGTGGTCGAAGCCGATGAAGTGATCCATATGGGTATGGGACACGAAAATGTGCGTTAGTCGCAGCAGCTTGCGTGCCGGAAGTGCTTGAATGTCGCCAAGATCAAACAGCAATGCGCGTCCGGCAAACTTAATGTCGATATAAAGAATCGGGTCCCCGAAAGGGCCGTTGACTAGCTGCGGGTGAAAGATAGGGGTCATGGGCAAGAAAAAAGAGAGCGGGATGGTGGAATTAAATACTAACCCCTCCGTCCAGGAATTTGTATCACTATCGACCATCCGGCAGTATAGCGCTTGTGTCGTGCAATAACGGCCAAACCTGGAATCCCGAGCCTCGTCAACCAGGCCGCCGCCGGTACAGGCATGGCGTGAATGGCACACCATCAAGTATCTGGGTTTCCTTGTCCGGCGCGCGGAACTGTCTTTGGCCGGACGGTACCACGCCCAGGGGGTGCAATAAACGCGACACTGCACCTCCGCTCCCCTGCTTCACACACACCATCGTCTTGGGCTACGCTTTAAATATGACTAATCGCGAAATCACACTCCAGCTCGCTCTACTGGTACTGTTGTTCCTGGCCGGTGGCGCGTTTTACGCCTACCAAAAGAGCAGTGCTATGGTGCCGGTGCTGATCCGTTACCTCGATAGCGACAATTTCCGCGAGCGGCAGGCGGCCACCGCGCGGTTGCAGGAACTGGGTAGCGCGGCACGCGCGGCGGTGCCGCGTCTGCTGGCCCTTACCACCGATCCGCGCTCGCGCGACGTGGCGGATGCCAGCGTCGCCTTGAGTCACATCGATCTGACGGCGGCGCGCACCGCTATGGAATCGGCGCAAACGGCACTGCGCTCCACCGATGTAGACGCGCGGCGGCGCGCGGCGGAAACCCTCGGCGGCCTCGGTCTGTTTGCACGCCCGGCGGTAGCGGCGCTGGTGGAGGCTACCCGCGACGCGGATGCCCTGGTGCGAAACCGGTCCGTGAGCGCCCTCGAGCGCATCGGTACGCCGTCGGTGCAGATCATGCCTGCGCTCATTGCGGCCTTGTACGATCCGGTGGATCACGTGCGCCATGCCGCCTGGTGGCCGTTGATTCCATGCCGGCAAGCGTAGCGACTACGGCGTTGCCGGCGCTGCAACACCTGGCCCACGATCCTGCTCAGTACGTTCTGACCCGCGCCGGTTATGCGGTTCAGCGCATACAGACGGCGCACCCCATGGCGACGGAACTCGCGGTGGCGCGTTACATGCTCGCCAGTGACCGCGGGTCGCGCATGTACACCCTGCATAAACTGGCCATGCTGGGACCACAAGCGGAATCGCTCACCCCTGACCTGATAGCGCTGCTGGATTCCCCCGATAACCTCCTGCGCTACACCACCATCGAGACCCTTGCCTCTTTCGGTCCAGCAGGGCGTTCCGCCGCGCCGGCGCTGCGCGCACGACTGACCGATCGCGAGCCTGTGATCCAGGATGCGGAACGTTACGCACTCCAGCGTTTGGGAGAAAAGGAATGACGGACATTGATCCCACCACCTCCTCCGACGCGCCACGCATCCGCGGTTTAACATTGGTGCTGTACTGGTTCAGTATCACCCTCGGATTCCTGCTACCTTGGGTTATGCAGATCGCGGTGGACGTGTGGCATCGTCAGCAGTCGGTTGCGGCGTTCTTCGACGGTCTTTATCTGCGTGTGTTCGGTCCGGAAAGCGGGCAGTTATGGCTGTCGCTCCTCAGCGCGGCACCGTTTGTTATCTATGCGGTATTTGCCTTGCTGCATCTTGGCACTGCGCCGAGGCGTGGCGCGGACGTCACCCGTCGGCGGCGTTTGGCATTAATGCTCGCGCTGGCGACGATGATCGCTGTGTCGGTGTGGGGGCATTATGCCATCCTCACCGCGCGCGGTTCGACGGCGGGCGTCGGTTTTCTGTTTCTGCCGTTTTACGTGGGCTTTGCCATGGCCGTGGGTTATGGGGCTGGGCGCGGGATGGCACGGTATCGTTATCGTTGAACACACGCCGTGGAGTGCGGCGGATTGCCGCCGCTTTCTTAACGGGAGCTCGCTCCCGCACTGCAAGATCGGGCCAACATGACAAACGCCCACCGTGCCATCACCGCATTAATCGCTACCCGCACTGCGCCAGAAAATCCTGCAAGGTCCTACCTTGCACCAACGTATAGCGCTCGTCCAGCTTCGCGACATTGCTCATCCGGTCCAACCGAAAATGACGAAACCCGTCCCGCAGTTCGCACCACGCGACCAGTGTCCATATCTTGCCCCAGTAAAACAGGCCGAGGGGTTGTACGGTGCGCACGGATTTTTCGCCGTCGTCGCGCTGGTAGTCGAAGTGAACTTTGCGTTGCTGTTTGATGGCGCCACGCAAGGCTTCCAGCTCCTCGGCCACCGTCAGGCTAAAAGGAAAATCCGGTACCATGAGCTCTTGCCGTGCCAGCTCGGGTTTCAGGTGGTCCGGGATCACGTGCTCGATCTTGGCCATGGCCTGCTGGGCTGCGCGCGCGAGGCCCTGGTCGGTCCACGTTTGCACCATGCGGGCGCCGAGCAGCAGGGCCGCCAGCTCCTCTTCGTTAAACATCAGGGGGGATAAATGAAAGCCCTTCATCAAACGATAGCCCTGCCCGGCCTCGCCGGTAATGGGCACACCAGACAGGGACAGGTCCTGGATATCGCGGTAGATAGTGCGTTCGGAGACTTGCAGCGTTTGTGCCAGGTGTTTTGCGGTGACTACACGATCGTGATGCAGGCCCTGAATAATCTGAAATAAACGGTCGGCGCGGCGCATGGGCTAAAAGGGCAACTCCAGTGACTCACACAAAAACTCCATATACGGCACCGCAGTTTGAAAAGATTTTACCACGTCGGCCTTAAATCCCGTGGACACCACACGCTTTTCATTCAGTGACGCGATGGCGATGAAATCCTTGCGCTTGAGATCCTCCAGCAGAGGGTGATCCTTGGCGTAGCCACGTGGGGCATTGGTCAGGGAGTCGCCGGCCTGTTCGAATTTGCGGGAAAAACTCTTCTCCCGACTGACCTTTACCCAGGCCTTGGGATTGTCCACGATGGAGGCGCGGATGCGGTTTAAGGCCGGTGCATCCGGATGCCAGATACCGACACCGACAAAACACTCCTCCGGTTCCAGATGCAGATAAAAACCCGGGGCATGCACATCCTTGCCCATGAAGTGGCGAAACTGGATACCGACATTGGTTTTGAACGGGCGCTTGTCCCGGCCAAAACGTACATCGCGATACACACGCATCAATGAACCCCCCACTTTCCGCGGTGAGGCCAGAAAGTGGGGGGAAATAGCCGCGAGATCATCCGCCATGGCGGTGATGAAATTCAGGGCCGGTGTGCGAACCGCGTCTTCATACTCCTGCTTGTGGCGATTAAACCAGTCGCGATTATTGTGCGCGTCCAGTTTGGAGAGGAAATCGAAACTTGCCTGAGTGAAAAAGCGGTTCGCCATTGCCATTACTCCTTATGGAAATAGGTAATCATCGCCAGCATCGCTCCCTGCGGGTCGGCAATAATCGCGAAGCGTCCCACATTGGGGATATCCCGCGGGGCAACGCAGAGTTTACCACCGAGGGACGTCACCCGCGCCACCCGGGCGTCCACATCGTCCACGGTGACATAGGAGCCCCAGGTGGGGGGCATGCCCTGGGCGTCCGGGGGCATGGTCATGATGCCGGCCACCTCCCGGTCGCCCATTTTGGCCATGGTGTATCCCATATCGCCGGCTTTTATGTCGTTTAATTCCCAGCCCAGGGCGTCACGATAAAACTTCTTCGCGGCGGGTACATCCGTGGTCACCAGTTCATTCCAGCTGAATACACCGTGTTGTTTCATTGCTTGCAGGCTCATGGCTTT
>JANNJF010000693.1:0-4311 GCA_031405715.1 Gammaproteobacteria bacterium
TGCAGTTGTCCGGACGCGATCTGTATATCCGCGAATCCTGCAGCGTCTGCCACTCGCAGATGATCCGGCCGTTCCGCGCGGAGACCGAGCGTTACGGCCATTACTCCGTGGCCGGCGAATTTGTCTACGACCGGCCGTTTCAGTGGGGCTCCAAGCGCACCGGGCCGGATCTGGCGCGGGTCGGTGGCCGTTACAGCGACGACTGGCACCGCGTGCATCTGATCAATCCACGGGACGTGGTGCCGGAATCGATCATGCCGGGCTTCCCCTGGTTTGCCGCCAACAAGCTTGATGCGGGCGATATCCAGAAAAAGATGCAGGTGCTGCGCACACTCGGTCATCCCTATACGGATGAGGAAATTGCCGCGGCCCCCGGCGAGCTGGAAGGCAAGACGGAAATGGACGCCATGGTTGCCTACCTGCAGGTATTGGGCACCTCGATCAAGACCAGGAGATAGGCCATGGACTTTGCGATGATTCATGCTTACTGGACCGTGGCGCTCGTGGTGATTTTTGTGGGAATCTGGATCTGGGCGTGGAGCGACAAACGCAAGAGCGCGTTTGACGCGGCCGCACGTCTCGCATTGGACGATGACGATACCGATTCCACCCAAGCCGGCGTTGGAGAGAAGAAACATGGCTGATTTTACTAGTAGTTTCTGGCAGTGGTACATCACGGTACTCGTGGTGCTCAGCATCGTGGGCGTCACCGCACTCGTGGTCTGGATGGCGCAGGGCAAGCTCAAGGTCGGCGAAGAGGCCAAGCCTATGGGCCATGTATGGGACGAGGACCTGCAGGAGCTGAGCAACCCGTTGCCCAAGTGGTGGCTGAACCTGTTTTACCTGACGCTCATCTTCGCCGTGGTCTATCTGGCGTTGTATCCGGGACTCGGGACCGTTAAAGGGGTGTTGGGATGGTCTGAGATAGGGCAGTACGAGAAGGAAATGAAGCAGGCCGACGAACACTACGGACCCATATTTGAAAAATATCGTAGTGAAAATGTGGCGGTGCTGGTCGGCAACAAGGACGCCTTGAAGATCGGCGAGCGTCTGTACATGACCTACTGCACCAACTGTCATGGTGCGGATGCCCATGGCAACAGGGGCTTTCCCAACCTGACCGACAACGATTGGCTCTACGGTGGTAGCCCGGAAAACATCCAGACGAGCATCATGAACGGGCGTAACGGTATCATGCCGGCTTGGGGTGCGGTGATCGGTCAGGAAGGGGTATATAACGTCGCGAGTTATGTCATGGGCCTGAGTGGTCGCAAGGTTACGGAAGACGCCGCCAGCGCCGGTAAAGAAATATTCGCCAAGACCTGCGCGGGTTGCCACGGTGCGGATGCCAAGGGTAATCCGGCGATAGGCGCAGCGAATCTGACCGACAGTGTCTGGCTCTACGGCGGCACGCAGCAGGCGATCCTGCAGAGCATCAGCGGTGGGCATCAGGGCCAGATGCCGGCGCACGGCGAATTTCTGGGCGAAGCCAAGGTGCATCTGCTGACGGCTTACGTCTACAGCCTGTCGCACACTAGCCCATAGTTGTGACGGACAGTAACGACAAAAAGGAGCCGCCGCCGGCCGAGCACGCCCCCAGCAAGGATGACAAGGAGCCGCCGCAGCGCGTTATGTCGCTGGTCGAGGCGCAGGAAGCGGCCATGCGGCGCAAGCCCGCAAGCGATGGCCAGCCAGCCGAAAAGAAACGTCGCTCCTTTGCCGGACAACGCCCGCAGGCCGGCCAGCGTATGGTTACGCTGGCCGAGGCGGACGCCAAGCACGAATCGCTCTACGCCAAACACCAGAAAGTTTATCCGCGTATGGTGCACGGCTTCTTTGCCGACCTGCGCGTCATCCTGGCCTCCCTCACACTGGGTACTTTCTACGGTCTGCCGTGGATAAACTGGGGCGCGGAGCGTCAGGCATTTCTCATCGATCTGCCGGCGCGCAAATTCAATCTCTTTGCCTGGACGTTCTGGCCGCAGGATCTGTTTTATCTTGCGGTGATTCTGATTATTTCCGCGTTGGCCTTGTTTTTGTTTACCGCTGTCGCCGGTCGAGTGTGGTGCGGGTTCACCTGTCCACAAACCGTCTGGACCGAAATCTTTCTGTGGATGGAGCGCAAGATCGAGGGCGATCGCATGAAGCAGATGCGACTCGCGCAACAACCGTGGAATCGCGAGCGAATACTGAAAGTCGGCGGCAAGCACACGCTGTGGGTGCTGTTCTCTCTCTGGACCGGTTTTACCTTTGTCGGTTTCTTTACCCCCATTCGTGAGTTGAGCGTCGCGACGGTCAGTCTGTCGCTCGGGCCGTGGGAGACGTTCTGGGTGTTTTTCTATGGCCTGGCCACCTATGGCAACGCCGGCTGGCTGCGCGAACAGGTCTGTACCTATATGTGCCCGTATGCGCGTTTCCAGGGCGCGATGTTCGATCGTAATACATTGATTATTTCCTACGATACGCAACGCGGCGAGCCACGTGGCGCGCGCAACCGTCTGGTCGATCCTAAAAGCAAGAACCTCGGAAACTGCATCGACTGTACGCTGTGCGTGCAGGTATGCCCCACGGGCATCGACATACGCGACGGATTGCAGTATCAATGTATCGCCTGTGCCGCCTGTGTGGACGTGTGTGATTCGGTCATGGACAAGATGGGCTACCCGCGGGGATTGATACGCTACACCACGGAGAACGCACTCGAAGGCAGGCCCAGCCGTCTGCTGCGACCGCGGATCGTGGTTTATACGTCGATATTGATCGCCATCAGTCTCGCGTTAGTTGTATCGGTGCTGCTGCGGGTCCCGTTGATGCTGGATATCGTACGCGACCGCACCAGTCTCTATCGTGAGACCAACGAAGGCATGATCGAGAACGTCTATACACTCAAGATCATGAACATGGATAACAGCGACCACCGCTATGTCCTGTCTGCGTCAGGCATCGAAGGCCTGAAGCTCGATTCCGCGCTCACGGAAATCGCTATCGATGCCGGGCAGACGCGCGATATCGTCGTGCGCCTGGTGGCGGACCCCGAAAAGCTGAGTAAGCGCAGCAACGAAGTTGAATTCCTGCTGCAGGCCGCCGACGATAAAAAGATGGTGGTGCGCGAAGACGCAAAATTCCTTGGACCTATACCGGTGAGACCTTAATGCAGATCACGACTGAACAAAAACCCTGGTACCGCGTGCGCATGGTGTGGCTGATTATCGGCTTCCCCGTCGTGTCGGTGTGCATGGGCATGACCATCCTGTATTTTGCCATCACAACGTATGATGGCCTGGTGGTCGATGACTACTATCAGCAGGGCAAGAATATCAACCTCACCCTGCACCGCGACAAGGCGGCCCTGGCGCATGGGCTGGAAAGCACTCTCGATATCGATTACCCGCGGCATCTGCTGAAGGTGCGGCTCAAGGCCGCGCATATGGCGGTATTGCCGGCCCGCATCCAGGTCAGTTTCCTGCACGCGACGCGCGCAGGCTACGACCGTGTCGTGGTCCTGGAACAGCAGCGTCCGGGGGAGTATCAGACGGTGTTGCCGGAACTGGTGCAGGGCCATTGGAACCTGCAGATCGAAGCGGGTGATTGGCGTCTGGTCGGCATGCTGGTGACCCCCGGCGACACGCAGTTGCGCCTTCAGCCGACGCCGGTAAGCTGAGCACTGCATTTCCTGACACGATTACGACGACGGATATGTCAGCGGACACCCTCGCGGGCGGCAAGGGCATCAACGTTGCACGCGCGCTGAAGCTTCTCGACGTGCCGGTTGTGGCGACAGGCCTTGCCGGAGGACGGACGGGAACGCGCATCATCGAGGAGCTGACCTCCGAGGCGATCCTCAACGACCTCGTCCGCATCGCTGCGGAGTCCCGCGCATCCACTGCGGTCGTCGATCCGACATCGGGCACCTACACCGAGATAAACGAGTGGGGCCCCGAGGTGACGACGGCCGAGCTCGAGGTGCTCATGGAGAAGCTCCACTATCTCTCCCGCGGAGCCGACTTCGTCGTCTTTGCAGGCTCGCTGCCGAGAAAGGTGCCGACCTCGTTCTACGCGGATGCGATCCGCGATCTCTCCCGGCGCGACGTTCGCGTCGTGCTCGACAGCGAGGGGGAGCCGATGCGGTTCGGTGTCGAGGCGGGGCCGTACCTCGTCTCCCCGAACCAGCGCGAGGCGGAGCAGCTCGTCGGGCAGGAGCTCGAAGACGACGATGACTTCCTCATGGCGCTCGACGCCATCGCGGAGATGGGTGCGCGCAACGTCCTCATCACGCTCGAGAACGGCTGCTTCGCGCTCCTTCGCTTCGGC
>JANNJF010000694.1:0-2225 GCA_031405715.1 Gammaproteobacteria bacterium
ACAATTTGGGCTGAGACGGACTCGCGCTGACCTCATTCGGAGATGCGCCGGGCATGACCGAGGCACCTTGACGGTGGCACCCTTGGTCTCGTCGCCGAGCGCAAACTCGGCGTGCGCGGGCAGAGCCAAGACGGCCGCGACCACGGCGGCGGTCAAAGTCCCGATATGCATGGTTTTGTTCATTGCAAATCCCTCATTGAAATAAGATTGTTAACAGTTAACCAAACCGTTACCGGTCCGGTTGCGTCTTGCGCGTGACAATGATGGGTAAGTTGCATGTCTTTTGAATGACATTCAGATGACAATTCGATGACACTCGCGGCGGCCAGACCCGGCAACACCGGCACGCCTGGACAGCGGCGGCCGCGAAACGACAGGCACAAAATCCGGCCAAAGACGTATAAAGGTGATTTTTTGAACCGCAGGCGGGTCAGCCCGACACCCGTAGCGGCGGGATGCTGTGCACAACGCGCGCCGCCGGAAACAAGCAGCTGAAGCTGCTGCCCACGCCGAGCTCGCTTTCGATGACCAGCCGGGCGTTATGCCGCAGCAGGATATGTTTCACGATCGACAGGCCGAGACCGGTGCCGCCGGTGGCGCGCGAACGCGCGTTATCGATGCGGTAGAAACGCTCGGTGAGATGCGGAAGGTGTTGCGGCGCTATGCCTTCACCCGAGTCGATGACCGTGAAGCGTGCACCGTCATCGGTGGCCTGCCATACCAGGCGTATCGACGCCTGCGCCGGGGTATAGCGCACCGCATTGTTGATCAGGTTGGACAGGGCGCTGCGCAGCTCGTCTTCGTTGCCCAGCAGCTGCAGGCCGGGCTCCGCCTCCAGGGTGATGCGGTGCTGGCGCTCGCCGCTTAAGTGTTCCGCGGTTTCCTTCAGCCCCGCCAGCATCGCCGGGATGTCCACCGCGGTTTCATGGCGCAGGGGCGGCGCGGTTTCGAGCTTCGACAGGGTCAGGAGATCATCCACCAGATGTTGCATGCTCACCGCCTGGTCGTGCATGGTGACGAGGTATTTTTTCAGATCCTTTTCGTCCAGGCTGCTGATGTCTTGCAGGGTTTCGATGTAGCCGGTGACCACGGTCAACGGCGTGCGCAGTTCGTGCGAGATATTGGCGACGAAGTCGCGGCGCATTTTTTCCAGGTTGACCAGCCGGGTCACATCGCGCCCTATCATGAGCTTCTGGCTGCTGCCGAAGGGGATGAATTGGACCGACAGGGTCTTTTCCGAGTCCCGCGGCGAGGTCATGTCGATCACATCGGTGTAGTCGCCCTTGTGCAGATAGGCGGTGAAATCCGGGCTGCGCACCAGGTTGAGCAGGCGCAGGCCGTAATCCCGCGGGTAGGCGATACCGAACAGGTAGTCGGCGGCCGGGTTGGCCCATTCGATCTCGTCCTCCTCGGTGAGGATGATCATGGCGTCCGGTGTGGCGGCGCTGGCGCTTTGGAAGCGCGCCAGCATATCGGTGAGCTGGTCCTCGCGCTGTTTCGACTCTTTGGTCAGCGTGCGGATGCGGTCGAAGACGTCGCCCCACATGCCGCTGGCCTCGGGGATGTCCTCGCGCTGTTGCGTCTCGAGCCAGCGGTGCAGCTGCAGCAGATGGCGCAGATTGGGGGCGAGATACAGGGCCAGCGCGATGATGACTGCCTTGTAGGGGTGCCCGAGGATGGCGCCGAGCAGCAGCGCCAGCATGACCAAGCCGATCAGGAACCACACGTCTTGGCGCCAGCTGTAGTGCATCCTTTAAGTCTGGGTGGACAGGCGATAACCGGAACCGCGCACCGTCTGTATCAGCGCGTCGTGCCCGGTGAGCGTCAAGGCCTTGCGCAGGCGGCGGATATGCACGTCCACGGTGCGCTCCTCCACGTAGACATTGCCGCCCCACACGCTGTCGAGGATGCGTTCGCGGCTGTGCACCCGTTCCGAGTGGGTCATGAAGAAGTGCAGCAGTTTGAACTCCATGGGCCCAAGGTCGATTTTACGCCCGTTGGCCTGCACCCGATGGGTGACGGGGTCGAGTTGCAGTCCGCTGACCTCAACGCTGGTATCCACGGTTTGCGGCGCGCTGCGGCGCAGCAGTGATTTGATGCGCGCCAGCAGTTCCCGCGTGGAGAAGGGTTTGGTGATGTAGTCAGTACGTGGCCACGATCAAGATCACCGACGTGCAGGCCAAGAAGAGCACCGGCTTGGTGGTGAATGGCATGCAGAAGCAGCC
>JANNJF010000695.1:0-1239 GCA_031405715.1 Gammaproteobacteria bacterium
AAACATGGCGACATAGGTAATGTCTGGTTATGTAGGGTGGGCATTGCCCACCATCAGGGGCGTCGGCTGGCGTGTTGCGGTGGGCGATGCCCACCCTACAACGATCACTGCCCCGATTATGCGGCGTTATTTATGTCGCTATGTTTAGAAATCATCGAAATAAATTTGTAAGGCATTTTTGGAGGCAGTAATGGACAAAAACATGAAGATCCTCATCGTTGACGACTTTGCCACGATGCGCGGCATCATCAAGAATCTGCTGCGGGACCTGGGCTTCACCAATGTCACCGAGGCGGATGACGGCCACACGGCGCTGCCGGTTCTGCGTGCGGGCAGCTTCGATTTCCTCATTACGGACTGGAACATGCCTATCATGACCGGTCTCGACCTGCTGAAGGCGGTACGTGGCGATGCCAAGCTGGCCAAGCTGCCGGTGTTGCTGGTAACGGCCGAGGCGAAACGCGACCAGATCGTCGAGGCGGCACAAGCCGGTGTAAACGGCTATGTGGTGAAACCATTTACCGCGAATACGCTGAAAGAGAAGATCGACAAGATCTTCGAGCGTATCGGTGCGGGTGCCTGAGGATGAGCGGGATAACGCAGGATAACGCCATGCATGCCAATAAGCTGAGCCGGCAGGATTGCCTGGACCGCGCCAGGACGCTGGTGGCGAAAATCGAGGCCGGTGGCGAGGAAGATGCCCAGCAACTGTTGGATGAGTTCGCAGGCAACCGTGAATCGGTCATGTTTCAGGAGATTGGCCGCCTCACGCGCGAATTGCACGATACGCTGAACAGTTTTCAGAACGACGCGCGCCTGGCCGCGCTTACCGAGTGCGCGATCCCGGACGCCAAGGAACGCTTGAGCTATGTGCTGAACATGACCGACCAGGCCGCCCGCCGCACCTTGACCGCGGTGGAGGAGTCCGTTCCGTTGAATGAGACCATCGGCCTGCGCGCCAGTAATCTGCAGCAGGACTGGGAGCGTTTCACGCGCCGCCAGATGGAGCCGGCGGAGTTTCGCGCCCTCAGTCACCAGCTGAACGAATTTCTCACGGTCACCAGGGACGATACGTCCAAGATCCATGCCCGCCTCATGGACGTGCTTATGGCGCAGGAATATCAGGACCTCACCGGCCAGGTGATCCACCGTGTCATCCGCCTGGTGCAGGACGTGGAGGACAGTCTCGTCGGTCTCATCAAGTTCTCTAGTAAGAACGGCACGGCATGCAGCGCGGAG
>JANNJF010000696.1:0-9014 GCA_031405715.1 Gammaproteobacteria bacterium
TATGTCAGTAGGCAAAACGATATCCAGAGGCCTTAATATGCTCTTAGGTAGAGCACTACACATTAAAAGAAAACCCCCAGGCGCGATTAGCGCCTGGGGGTTAGTATTACAACAAGAAACTTTTTTTGTTTTAACCGATTACGGACAGACGTAAGCGTTAATATCCAAGCCGATGGTGCCGCACAAGGGCTGCATTACCGGGAAGCCGAACACACCACGACCCGGCAGTGTCGCGCCGTTCCATAATGTGACACGGCCGGTCGTGGTATTGGCGTTGGCGACCTTGAGATATTGCTCCAGAATCTCAACCAGATCGATGGCGCGTCCTTCGGACTGCGGCTTGCCGTCGGCGCCGGGAATCCAGTCGCCCACCTTGTAACCGGCCGGGATTAAGCCGGCGTCGGCATCGGCCTGCGTATACACCTTGACCACCGGAATACCGTTCGCATCCCGCATCGGGTTGCCGTTGGCATCCGCATTGACCGGCAACAGGTACGGCGTAGCGGGCGACAGCGTCTTGTCGGTGGAGGTGCCCGACGGGAAGCAGTTCTCGCAGTTATTGATGGTCTGCGGTGTCCTGCGATACCAGTAGCCTGCCGCACTCATCGCCGGGGCCTGGAACGGCCTGGTGATGCCGACCGCCGTGAGCCTCCACGGAACGTCGGTGGTGCCGTTGCCGGGGTTCAGGTTGTAGATCGTCTGAGTGACAGGCAGATTGTTGGCATCGACAAACGCAGCGCTCCAGGTCGGCGTCCAGTCGCCGTTGGTGTTGTTGGTGATGTGCGTCAGCGCCGAACCGGCGCAACCCGCCTGCTCACCCGCCGGCAACGAGGCGCAGGGCATGCTCACGCTCAGGTCGCGTGCGCGCGACGGTTTGCGGTAGGCGGCAAACTTGTCGTAAGTGCCTGCGGGAACCGGTGCATACAGCGGGTTACCGTTGGTTGGGTTGTTGTCCACGAGGCTGACCGAGTACGGATCGAACTTCAGGCTGAACCTATTCGCGCTGTAGCCAAACATCCAGCCGCCGCGCCAATCAATATCGGGATCCTGCCCGAAGGTCGAGCGCGAGGAGTTATCGATCTGGTTACGCAACTGGGTGGCGGTGATGCGTGACACCTTGGCCACACGCGGACCGATGGGTACATAGTGGAACAGGTCGTTGCGCGTGATGTACGAACCCGCCCTGACCGTAGTGCCATAACGGAAACCACGTATGGTGGAGGCGTCGGCACCTGACCACCAGCGGATACCATCCGCAATCCAGTTGTGTGCAGAACCTTCGAGCACCGCCGGAACCGCTTCATCGCTGAAGTTGCTGCGATGCAGTGCCATGTCGGAGGTACCCACTATGGCGTCCAAAGGACCGTGCAAGCAGGTTTCGCTGAACATGTTCCAGTAGATGCTGGTGGCGTCGCAGGTGGTTGGCTTCACATAGCCGTAGCGCGTATACGGCTTGCGCACCGCGGCGATCTTCTTTTTGACATCGTCGTTTTCCGACAGGCTGTCATCGATGCGGTGCTGCTTGTACGTCCACAGCGCGATCTTCTGACCCACCGGCAGGGATGGATTCACTTTCAATTCCATCTCCCCTAGCGCGGTACCGTCCATGCCCTGCTCAACTATCATCGTCTTCAATCCGGCGGCAGTGGTCACCTGTATCGGCTTGGACACTTCCTCGTGCATGTCGGAGTTGAATACCACGTCAACATGTTGCTCCGCGGTCAGTTCCTTGAGCAGTTGGATGTTGCGTCCGATTTCGATCTCGGATGCCACGATCACCAGGTCGACCGCACCACCCGGATCGCCATAACCAGTCGATGGGCGCGTGGCGCTGCGAAACGCAGCGGCGTTGGCCTTTACTTCGGCGGCGCAATCGGTGTAGGTCAATCCGTCATTGACCCACGTGCCGACCGCTTGTGGTCCGCGATTGGTGGTGCAACCGATGATGCCGATTTTCAATCCGCCCACATTTTTAAACAGGGTCGGCGGCAGTATGGTGGCTGCCGGGGTCACGCCCGAGTGATACACGTTTGCCGCAATCGCACCCCAACGCTTTGAGGTGGTCGTGGTCGCAGGGTATGTCGTAGCGGAGAACAGCTCGATGAAGCGGTCTTTTCCGTAAACAAACTCCCAGTTTCCGGGGGCAAAGACATCTACCTTGAACAGATCGATCACATCGACCAACGCCTTACCGCGCGTGTACAGCGCCTCGCCGGAACCCTGCGTGGTATCTCCGGTGTTGATCAACAGGTTGTTTCTGTTGTCGCTGCGTATCTTGTCGATCTTGGTCTTCATCCGCGCCAGACCGCCTTCCATGCGGCCGACGCCGTCGCTGCGTACGTTCGGGCGCGGCATGAGATGGCCGTGGACATCGCCCATCTGAATGATGGTAATTTCCTTGGTGCTGGTGGTGGCGGCGTAAGCCGATGCTCCCAGCGTCATGCTCACAAGCATGGTTGAGAGTAAAACCCTCTTCTTGTTGAACTGCATAATCAATTCCTCCTGATGCTGTTGATCTAAACACTATCGTCGGTCATTCAGCCGACCGCTAGACAACACGGCTAACCGCGAAACTCTCCAAGCAATACTCCAAGGACCAAAGACTCCCTTTTCCTCTGATGTGGACGGGATTTTTTTGTTTCTCGAAAATGGATGTGAACAGACGTGCCCGATATCGGAAACCCATTAAGATGATCCTGCACCAAAGCCGCTGGCAGCGGCTATGCCCCTGTAGGACGCCCCCACAATAGGACGCCCCCACAATCAATTTTATTCCGCCGCTATGCTTAAGTGCGACACCCTGCATATCGCAAGACTCGTACCACTCTTCACTCCACCCATGCCAACCGATGGCACAGTAAGATATGCCTGTAAATTCCGACACTTTCGGCTCCGCCGACAACGGTCCAGATGCTATAGCGCGCCGCTCGCATGCCATATCGGGCGGGTTTGCCACCCGAATCGGCTATCAATGCCCGATTTGTAAAGTGCCTGGTCTGTCCGGCGCTATGGCTTGCCCGCCCCGGCCAAGGCCGCCGTCAGATCCCGCTGCCCTGGAAAGACGGGGCGCGCCGCATCCCGATTCACCTTGCGGATCCACACCGCCTCGATGCGCTCGGGGTGACGGCGGCGGATCTCGTCATAGATCTCCGGGTCGTGTTCGCCGTCGTCACCCACCAACACGAAGCGCACCTGCGGCAGCGCCGCCAGCAACTGCTCGATGCGCTCGACCTTGTACCGCACCTGATCGGTCAGGGGGTCGCGGGTCCTATCGTTGGTGACTTTTTTGGTGATCAGCACACCGCGCGGAAAATTGTTTTTATCGAGGAAGACCTGGATACCGCTCTGCAGCTGGCGGGGCGACGCCGACAAATAGAATATAGGTGTCGCCTCCGGGCGCGGGTTGCGCTGCGCGAGCCGGCTGTAGAATTCGGCTGTGCCCGCCACTGCCTGACGCTGCGCATAATTCACGAACAGCGTTGCATGCACCAGCGCCGACTTGTCCGCCACGTCCGACTCCAATATCGTGTCGTCCAGATCGGAGATGATCCCCAGCCGGTTCTCCGCCGGCACCGCGAGCAGTGCACCCGCGGCCTTGGCATCGCCGCTTTCTGTCGCGGCCTCCACCACCTGCCAGCCCGCGGTGCTGCCCGACGGCAGCGGTGCCTCGACGCGGAAATAACCTTCCGCGTCGGTCACTGCGCGCCACTCACCCGCTCCGACGCGCACACGCAGTGCCACCTTTTTCTGCTCGTCACTGATCAAACGCCGTAGCGTGCGCTTAAGATTTACAAACCAGGAGTCGTCCGCCGTCTCTAGCTCGTCGCCGCGCGCCTCGATCACCCGGCCATCCAGGACGAATTCGTTGGCACCGAAGCCCGGATAGACGACGACCTCGCGCGTATCGGCATGCGCACAACCCGCAAGGCTGGCGCAAAGGCCGGTTAAGATTATGCATACCCCGAGTCTCCTGGGAACCAAGGTCTGTACAGTCATAAATACCTCCGATATATATTGTCGTTGCTGCCAAAGCCCACATGGGCGTTTAGAAAAGTCACTGACAATCTCAGCAGCCATTCTGACGGTTCTTCTTTTTACCAGCATTGTGTTTCAATACTATGCCCATTACCGGAAAACGAAAAGTTTAGGGACTCACGCTAGATGTAACTTTTGGCTGGCGTAGCCCGCGATGGCGGTGGCATGGAAAAGGACGGGGGTTGGTGTTTAACAGTCTTATATGAAATGATTCTTGCCAGGATCGTCACAACAGGGCCTGGTTATGCCGCTTGCTTCGGATAATCCCGGCGCTCCCCTTGCCGCCAAGGTCGCCTTCCTGTCCCGCCCGGAAAACTACCCGGAGCGACCATCCGCCATCCGCGCCATCGAGACCCACATGTCGTGGATATTTCTCGGCGATGACTACGTTTACAAGCTGAAAAAACCGGTGCGTTACGCTTTCCTCGACTTCAGCAGCGTCTCGCACCGGCATACGGATTGCCAGGAGGAAGTGCGCCTGAATGCGCGCCTCGCGCCCGGCGTCTATCTCGACGTCGTGGCCTTGGTCGAAGAGCCGGCCGGTGCACTGTCGGTCGGGGGGAACGGCGAGGTTGTCGACTGGTTGGTGAAAATGCGTAGGCTCCCGCAGACCTGCCTGCTCGATTATCAGCTGCGGCACGCGACACTGAATAGCGACTCCCTGCGGCGCACTGCCCAGGTGCTGGCCGATTTTTACCGCTGCGCAGCACCCGTAGTCATGACAGCGGCGGACTACCTTGAGCGTCTAAGGTCGCGCCAGCAGCGGAACATCACCGCCATTTTGCAGGCACCCGGCGTCCTGCCTGTAAAAATTATAGATCAGGTCGCGACGCGACTGGATGCCTACATCACCCAGCAGAAGGACCTGCTGGGGGCACGCGCCGCAGATCGGCACATCATCGAGGCGCACGGCGATCTGCGGCCCGAGCACGTCTGTCTGGCGGACAAACCGGTGATTATCGATTGTCTCGAATTCAACCGGGATTTCCGCCTACTCGATCCCCTCGACGAACTCGCCTTTCTCGCCATGGAATGCGAGCGCATGGCGTATCCGAACGTGGGTGCCGTATTCGCCTCCGCCTATATCGAGGCCACCGGCGACGCCCCTGTGTCTGGCCTGGAGAATTTCTACAAAGCCAACTGGTCAGTCTTCCGCTGTGGGATAGCGGTGTGGCACACCAGCGATCCGCTGATCAAGGACCAGGATAAATGGATCCGCCTGGCGGCGCGCTATCTGGAGATGGCCTCCGCTTACTGTGCGCTTCTGCCGTAGAAGAAGGCGCCTGGGTCACGGCGACATCAAGGCAACGATAGAACCATCCGTATGCAGACAACGCACCACTTCCGCCAAGAGCGCGGAGGTATCCAGCACCACGACCTTGTCGCGCAAGGCCGAACCCGCTAAACGAAAAGGCGGCACGGAATCTGTCACCAGGATCGTCGCAAGCTCGGCACCCCCCAGTTGCTCGACGCTGCCGGACAGAAACAGCCCATGTGTGGCGGCGGCATGCACGGCGACCGCGCCCGCACGGTGGCACGCGGCGGCGGCACGCGCAATCGTTGCACCTGTCCCGATCATGTCGTCAATAATGATCGCCACCGACCCGCCCACGTCGCCTGCGAGGCGCTCGCCGGACAACACACCCAAGGCCCGGTGTTTTTCCATGGTCACCAGGGGGATCTGACTGGCGAGAGACCGCTCCAGGGCCTGCCGGAACCGGTCCGCGCGTTTTATACCGCCGGGGTCGGGCGATACCACGACTATTGGCTGAGTGGCGAGCCTGCTGCTGAAGTGGTCGACAAACAATCCTTGCGCGCTGATGTGCTCGGTCCGGCAGCGGTAGGCATTCTGGTAGGCGGCCAGGCTGTGCACATCGAGCGTCACCACCGTGTCGACACCGGCGGACTCGATGAGCATGGCCACATAGCGGGACGTGACCGGATCGCGCGGCTGTGTCTTGCGTTCCTTCCGGGCATAACAGAGATACGGCATGATCAGCGTGATACGCCGCGCCCCGGCGTCGCGCAGAGCGGCGGAAAAGAATATCATCCGACACAACTTGTCATTCACCGACTGTGTTGCGTCGGCATACAGGGACTGGATTAGAAAAACATCCTTGCCGCGCACGCTCTCGAGTGGGCGCGCCTTGTGTTCGCCATCCTCAAACTCGCGTTCTTCATGTGCACACAGCGCCACACCCAGGCGCTCTGCGATGCGTTGTGCGTGCGGGCGCGTGGCATTGAGGGTAAAAAGTGCCAGCTCGCCGATGCCCATGCCTCATGGTATCTCCATGCGTACACTTTTCGTGATAGCACTGAAAATTCTTTCATCGATCTTTTTCCCGATTTCCTTGGCCTGTTTGGTCTTGTCTTTTTCGAGTACGTAACTGGGCTTGACCATTAGTATGGTCACCTTTTTAGGATCTTTCTTCATGTTATAGGCAACCACCTTGAACGGGCATAATACCGACCATTCCATATTGATATTGAAGACTTCCTGATTGAACAGAATGGAACAGAAATGCACCGCCTTGACCTCTTTGAAGCCGATCTTGTTCCAATCCTCTTTTCCGAACATGAGTTTGTTGTTTTCCAGACCGGCCGCCAGGTTCTCCTCCCCCGAGATAATAAACTGGCCTGTCTCCAGGCCCGACTTGAGGTGGGCGTAAACGGTATCAAAATCACCGGTGACCTGATATCTCCAAAAAGCCGGGTTGTCGTCCGCGACCAACGACATCGACATCGATAACGCCATCAGCGCCAACAGCCAGGAAAATAAGATTTTTCTCGGATTTTTCATAGGACACCTCCTGAACAGGTCTGTACGCTCATGCGGCAGGAAAGGCAACGCGGTCATTCACGTTCGCACGCGCCCTCTGCCACCCATACCCCACGGCCGTTACATTTCAGCATCTGCTGGCCACTGCAGACGAATTGGCCAATGATGAAAGACTCGGAATTGAAATAACAAAACGGTGACTCCAGCTCGTAGTCCAGAGACAGAAAACTTTCCTCTGCATCGTCAAAGATCGGCGACGTACGCAGTTCCGGATCGGCCGCACCCACCTGTTGGATTCGCGTTGTCGTCAGCATCTTCCGCTCCTTAAAAAATAAGAACTGACACACGGGCCAACCCTGGGGAAGAATCCGGCTGAAAGTGCCCGGAGTCATGATTGGCCACTCAAACATCTGTGCCAACTGTAGCTGGGTGCATCCGGGCGCCATAGTTTATCTGGTATTTGCCGCATCCACGGCATCGCCGTGTTGCTTGAAATGCCCAACCGGCAGCCGGCGTGTACCCTTTGCCAATCTACCAAGATCTCCAGGAATTACATTGACGCGTATCAAAACGGCAGCCGCTTTCACCCGAATCCCGGATGTCACCCGCCCAGGCCCGATGCCTAGGGGGACACAGGCCACCCTGCGGCATGGCACAAGGCCGCCTACCGGCGGTTATTGATCCTCGTCGTGCTGTGCACCAAGCACGGGACGGCCAGCCAGCCGACGTGGCCGCTTTTTCTTCGGCAATAAGCGCGCCTCCATGTCCAGTAGCCGCTGCAGCACGGCTGCGTTGATCGTGCCCTTGGGGTAGGTGCCGTCGTTGAAGCGCTCGCCGGCCGTTACGCCGGTAAGAATTTCGAGCGCATCATCCACGCTGGCCACGGCATAGACATGGAAGTTTCCGGCGGCGACGGCATCGACCACCTCCTGCTTGAGCATAAGGTGTTTGCAATTGGAACGCGGAATAATCACACCCTGACGGCCGTTCAGGCCGATGGCCTTGCAGATAGAAAAATACCCTTCGATTTTTTCGTTCACGCCGCCCACGGCCTGGACCTGGCCCATCTGGTTAACGGATCCGGTGACGGCGATATCCTGACGCAACGGCATATTCGCGAGCGCCGACAGCAGTACCGCCAATTCCGCTACCGATGCGCTATCGCCATCCACCATACCGTAGCTCTGTTCAAACGTCACTGTGGCCGATAACGACAACGGCGCCGTGCGCGCATAGCGACCACCGAGATAGCCCGAGAGGATGAGCATGCCCTTGTTGTGGGACTTGCCACTCATATCGGCCTCGCGCTCGATGTTGATGATGCCGTCCTGCCCGACAAAAACCCGCGCCGTAATGCGCATCGGGTGGCCAAACATGAAATCACCCAGGTCCGCGACCGAGATGGCATTGATCTGCCCTATTTGCTCGCCCGTTACGTCAACCATGAGCGTGCCTTCCACGATCAGTTCGCGGATATGCTCTTCCACCAGGTTGGACCGATAGATCTTTTCCTCTATGGCCCGGTGCACGTGGCGTCTGCCTACGTGGGCATGGCGCTCCTTGCCCGCCCAGTAACTTGCCTCACGCACGATATCCGCCAAATGACTGAACTGCAGTGTAAGCTTGTCCTGCTGCTCGGCCAGCCTGGCCGCCTGCTCCATTAGGCAGGCTACGGCATCACGCTCGAAATGCTGGAGATTCTCCTTGTTGCAGAGGCCGGCGATAAAATTCGCGTACTGCGCAGGGGATGCGTCGACATGTGCGGATTCCAGGCCGAAATCGGCCTTGACCTTGAAAATCTGGGAAAAGTCCTCGTCATGTTCCTGCAGGAGATAATAGAGCAGGGGATTGCCGAGCAGGACCACGCGCAGACGAACTGGGATCGGCTCCGGCTTGAGACTCGCGGACGCGCCTAAACCGTAAAGCTCGGCCACATCTTCTATAACAACCTCCTGGCGCTGGATGATGCGCTTCAGCGCATCCCAGGAGAAGGGGTTGCGCAGCACGTCCATGGCATTGACGATCAGATACCCGCCGTTGGCCTTGAGAACCGAACCCGCCTTGATGTGCGTGAAGTCGGTATACTGGAAACCGAAACGCGCTACTTTCTCGATTCGCCCGACGAGGTTGTTGTAGGTGGGATTGGTCTCCTCGATCACCGGGGCGCCACGAACGCCGAGCCCAACGTCGGCGACGGCGC
>JANNJF010000697.1:0-5310 GCA_031405715.1 Gammaproteobacteria bacterium
CGTGCTCCTGGGTGCAGGCGATCTTGTGGGTCTGGTTGGTCCTGGTCACCTTCGCACCCACCGCGAAATTCGGGCGGGCGGCGTCGCGCAATTCGTAGGCGTTATAGAGGCCGACGTCGTGGCCGATCCGGCCCGTGCCGCCGCCTTTGGTCCGCTTGTGTCGATTATCCTCCGCTGGTGGGCGATGCCCACCCTACAATCGCTACCGCTACCATGGCCATGCGGCATTATTGATGGCGTCATGTTTAATCGAATGTGCCGGTACGTAGCGCCGCCATCAATCGGTAGTCACGCCGCCAGGCCACGCCTGCGGCGCGTCCCGGAACTGCAGCGCCGCCAGGCGCGCGTACAGCCCCTGTTCCGCCACCAGCTCGTCGTGCCGGCCGCTGGCCACGATGCGGCCCTGGTCCATGACGATAATGCGATCGGCCTTGCGTACCGTCGCCAGGCGATGGGCGATGATGAGGGTGGTGCGGTTTTGCGTCAAACGTTCGAGGGCCGATTGCACCAGGCGCTCGCTCTCGGCGTCCAGGGCGCTGGTGGCCTCGTCCAGCAGCAACAGCACCGGGTTGCGCAGTATGGCGCGCGCAATGGCGATACGCTGGCGTTGCCCGCCGGACAGGCGCAGACCACGCTCCCCGAGGAAGGTGTTGAAGCCATGCGGCAGCAGATCGAGAAATTCCGCCGCATGCGCCGCCTCCGCCGCGCGGCGCACCTCGGCATCCGATACGTCGGTATAGCCATAGCGGATATTCTCCCATGCGTCGGCGCCGAAGATCACCGGGTCTTGAGGCACCAGGGCCATGCGCTGGCGCAGGTCGTGGGGATCGACGCTGCGTAGATCTATGCCGTCGAAGCGGATGGTGCCCGCGTCCGGATCGTAGAAGCGCAGCAGCAACTGCAGCACCGTGGTCTTGCCGGCACCGGATGGTCCGACCAGCGCGATCTTTTCCCCCGGATGCAGGGTGAGGGTCAGTCCACTCAAGGCCTCGGTGTCGGGTCGCGACGGGTAGCGGAACGTGACGTCCTCAATCTCCACCTGCCCACGCGCCGGTTGTGGCAACTGCGCTGGCGTGGGCGGAGCGGCGATGCGCGGCTGGGTGCCGAGTATTTCCAGCAGGCGCTCGGCGGCGCCGGCGGCGCGCAACAGCTCACCCGCCACTTCGCTCAATGCACCGACGGAGCTGGCCACCAGCACGGCATAGAATACAAAGGCGGACAATTGTCCGCCGCTGATTTTGCCGGCGAGTACATCGTGGCCACCGACCCACAGCACCACGCTGATGGCGGAGGACGTCAGCAGCATCACCAGGCCGGTGAGCAGTGCGCTCACGCGGGTGCGGCGGATGGCGGTATCGAAGGCCGCCTCCACCCGCTGGCCGTAACGCGCCGTGTCGATGGTTTCATGACAGTAGGCCTGCACGGTGCGGATACCGTAGAGCACTTCATCGACAAAGGCGCTGATGTCGGCGATCCGGTCCTGACTGCTGCGCGACAGTTTGCGCACCTTATAACCCAGCAACCACAGCGGCACGACCACAAACGGCACGCCGAGCAGCACTAACAGCGCCAGTTTTGCACTGGTGAGGGTGAGCATGACCAGACCGCCGGCGAACAGCAGGGCATTGCGCACGGCGATGGCGAGTGTCGAACCGACCACCACCTGGAGCAGCGAGGTGTCGGTGGTCAGGCGCGAGATGACCTCGCCGGTGCGTGTGATTTCGAAGAACGTCGGGTCGAGCTTCAGTACCTGGGCGAATACCGCCTTGCGGATGTCTGCGACCACGCGCTCGCCGACCCAGGTGACTAAATAGACGCGCGCCGCTACCGAGGCGGCCATGACGGTCACGACGACGAGGAACAACAACAGCGCCTGGTTGAGTTGCGCGCTGGAGCCATGACTCAACCCATGGTCCACCACACGTTGCAATACTATGCCGAAGCCGAGCACGGCGCCGGCGGCGATCAGCAGCGCCACCAGCGCGGCGGCCAGGGTCGCACGGTATGGGCGCAGGAAGCCGGCAAGCTGCCGCAACACCCCCAGGTTGCGGCTATTGGGACGCTGTTCAGTGAGCGGTTGGTGTCGGGCCATGAATGGAAGTCTCTGCCGCTTCGCGGCAGTGGAGGTTGGGGCAGATGGCGCTTAGCTTACCACGGGACTACGTGCAGGCAGAACGGCGTGCCGCACTCAGCCGGCCGGCACGGTCGCGCCGTTCACATCGAGTACCGAGACCTTGTTGCGGCCGTTGTTCTTGGAGAGATAGAGGGCCTGGTCGGCGCGCCCCACGAAGTCGTCGTACACCTCCCCTGGACGATAGCGGGTGATGCCTATTGAGATCGTTATGCTGCCGATATTTCCACCACCGCTCACGCCGGCGTGGCGCAAACGGCTGTGTTCGACGGTGTTGCGCAGCGTTTCACCCACGCGACCGGCACTGCCCAGCGGTGTTTCGGGCAGGAGGATGGCGAATTCCTCGCCGCCGATGCGCGCTACCGTATCTTTGCCTTTGACGTTGGCGGAAAGAATCGAGCCCACATAGCGAATGACCCGGTCGCCCACCAGATGGCCGTAGTTGTCGTTGACCATTTTGAAGTGATCGATATCGACGAGCAGCAGTGTCAGCGGCGCGTCAGTATTGCTGGGGTGCTCGACGGCCTGCTGAAAAGCCGCGTCGAAGGCGCGCCGGTTTTTCAGCCCGGTGAGTGCATCGGTGGTGACCTGCAAGCGAGTGTGTTCGAGCTCATCGCGCAGGGCTTCCACTTCGCGCCGTGTATCGTCGAGCATTTCCTTCAGCAGATGACTGTTTTTTGCAATGCTGCGTGTTTCGCCCACGACCTCGCCCAGTACCTGCCGTATCTCCTCCAGGGAAGGACTGTGTTCGAGGCGTGCAGATTTGGCAGTGAGTGTGTCGGCGGACTGTTCGGCATGCGTCTTGGCCTGGCTGACGCCACTGATGGTTTCCGTCACCAGGGTGCGCAGCTCCGCGCGCAGCTTCTCCAGGTGTTGCTTGTCATCGTCCCAGATGAAGCGCCGATAGAGCGCGCGTGCGACATCCTCGGTGTAGCCGCGACTTGTGAGGGCACGATCGAGCGCATCCTTGAGTGACGGGTTGCGACCCGAGATATAGTCGTAACACAGGGCGAAATTGACGGGATTGGGCGCGATCTTGTGGCGTCCAATGAAGGCCAGCGCCAGACGTAGATATTCGGCCGCCTGTTCCGGGCCTTCTTCGTAGGACAGGGTCTCGCTGGGGGTGGGCATCGCTTCCTTGTAGATTATGAATAGATATGTAGATGTATGAATAGATATTTTATTGATTTATTTGAAGAGTCTAACCTATCGCCAAGCCTCTTGCCAAAGCCGTGCTGGGGGAGTAGAGACTCGCTTTTGCGGGTTGCGGCGAGGCCGCCGGGCGTTATACTCACCCCGCCGGCATCACTCGCCGGCGCACAGACTTAATCCATTAATAACAAAGGAGTTATCATGCAGCGTGAGTTCTGGCTGGAACGCTGGCAGCGCAACGAAATCGGCTTTCATCAGCAGGAGTTCAACGCGCACCTACAGGACTATTGGAAGCACCTGCGTGTACCGCCGGAGGGCCCTGTGTTTGTACCGCTGTGTGGCAAGAGTCGCGATATGTTGTGGTTGCGCGCCCAGGGTCATCCCGTCGTGGGTGTGGAAATCAGCGCCCTCGCGCTGCGCGACTTTTTTATCGAAAATAGTTTGACGCCACAGCATAGCCCGCGCCCGCCCTTCGACATCTGGCAGGCGGATGGCATCGAGCTGCTGTGCGGGGATTTTTTTGCGCTGACACCTGCCGATCTGGTCGGTATTGCCGGAGTCTATGATCGTGCGTCGTTAATCGCACTGCCGCCGCCCCTGCGCGAGCGTTATGTCACGAAGCTGGCTGAGATATTACCGGCGCAGGTCGAGATGCTCCTGGTGACCATGGAGTATCCCCAGGTCCAGATGCAAGGACCACCGTTTTCTGTCGCCGAGGAGGAGGTGCGCGCTCTGTATACCCAGCACTACCAGGTCGAGGCCCTCTACACCAAAGATATACTGGCCGAGAACCCGCGCTTCCGTGAACGCGGTCTGACCCATCTGATGGAGAAGGTCTACCGCCTGCGCCCGCGTTCAGGGGAGAGGCAGTGAAATACCATACGTTGGGCAACAGTGACTTGTCGATCTCGGAGCTTTGTCTCGGGACCATGACGTATGGCGAGCAGAATACACCGGAGGATGCCGCGCAGCAGCTGGACTACGCGCTGGCGCAGGGCATTAATTTCATCGACACGGCGGAGATGTATCCGGTGCCGCCCCAGGGCGAGACCCAGGGGCGCACCGAAGACTACGTGGGGCGCTGGCTCAAGCGGCAGGCGCGCGACAAGCTTGTCATCGCCACCAAGGTCACCGGTCCGTCCCGCGGCTTCAGTTGGATCCGCGGTGGTCCACGGGTGACGCGCCAACATATCGAGCAGGCTATCGACGCGAGTCTCACACGCCTGCAGACCGACTATGTGGATCTCTACCAGATACATTGGCCGGATCGCAATGTGCCCATGTTCGGCCAGAGCGCCTTCGATCCGCACAACGAACGCGATACCACGCCCATCGCCGAGCAGCTGGCGGTTTTTTCCGACCTGGTCAAGGCCGGCAAGATTCGTCACCTGGGTGTGAGCAACGAGACACCTTGGGGCTTGAGCGAGTTTGTACGCGCCGCGGAACAGGCGGGGCTGGCGCGCGTGGTGTCGATCCAGAACGCCTACAATCTCATCAACCGGATTTTCGAATATGGGCTGGCGGAAGTCTGTCACCGGGAGCAGGTGGGCCTGTTGGCCTACAGCCCCTTGGGCTTCGGCGTGTTGAGCGGCAAATATCTTCAGCCCGCGACGCGCGGGCGTCTCACGCTGTTTCCCGGTTTCGGCCAGCGCTATGCCAAGACCAACGTGACGGAGGCGACCGCGGCCTACGCCGCCTTGGCGCGTAAGATCGGCATGACGCCGGTGACCCTGGCCTTGGCCTTTGTCCGCAGTCGCTGGTTCGTCGCCAGCACCATCATCGGCGCCACCACCCTGGAGCAGCTCAAGGAGGATATCGACAGCGCGCAGGTCGAGCTGGCGCCCGAGGTGTTGACGGAAATCGATGCCATCCACCAGCGTTACCCCAACCCGGCACCGTAAGCGCGCATGCAGTGCGGGAGCTTGCTCCCGCTTTACAGAACGGCGACAACGCGCAGCGCATCCAGGCGCACACTGGCGGAGTCCAGGGCCAGGCGTACCGCCTCCCACTGGTTTTCCAGAAACCGA
>JANNJF010000698.1:0-5681 GCA_031405715.1 Gammaproteobacteria bacterium
ATGGGCGACGGGGCCGCTGGCGACTGGATAAAAGTACGTAACCCATTGACTAAAAAGGTAGTTAGTGGTCAAGTGACGCCCGAGGGGCAGGTTCAGGTGAATTTGTGACGCGCCGACCGGAACCGAAGGCCGAAGCAAAGCACCCTATTTATATCATGGGGGCGCACTTTTCGCTTTGCGTGTTGACAAGGTCCCCTGCGGGGACCTTGTCAACAAACTATATTGGTCCCTAAAGTTATGCCCGCCGCGGCCGCTAACCTGAAGGCAGATGACCAGGAGAATGTGACATGCCAATAGAAATCAACGGACTACACCCTTCCGCCCTGAAGAATACGGGGGAAGGCACCTCGGCGCGGGTTGGCCGCGATGACCCGAGTGTCGCCAAACAGGAGACCGGTCGTCCCGCCACGACGGATACCGTCAGCCTGACGGATACCGCGGCGCGCCTGAAGAGCCTGGAAGCCAGCGTGGCGTCTTTGCCGGTGGTGGATGCCCAGCGGGTCGAGCACATCAAAAAGTTACTCGCCGATGGGACCTACAATATCGACGCTAAGAAGGTAGCTTCGATGCTACAGAAGTTCGAGCAATCCTTAAGCGACAAGACCTGACATGCCGACACACGCAACAACCCTCGACCTCCATTTTGAACGCGTCATTGCCGATGCGATGCGTCTGCTCGCCGTTCTGCAACACGAACACACCCTGTTGAGCGGGCGCGATGCCTCCGCCATCGAACAGGTCGCGCAGGAAAAACAACAATTCCTGGCGCAGCTCGACGCCTCTGGTCGGGCACACAGCGCGGCGCTGCGCGCTGCAGGCTACGTGGAAGGCACGCAGTCCATGCAGCATTGGCTGCGCCAAGTCGACAAGCACACCAGCAGCCAACTCACACCCCTGTGGCAACGACTGGAATCGTTGTTGACGGCATGCCACCGACAGAATCAACTCAACGGTGGCGTGATTGAAATCAGCCGTCGTCACACGCAACGCGCCCTGGGCATACTGCTCGGCAAGCCCGAGGAAGCGGAGCTCTACAATCCGGGCGGCGCCACCAGCGGCCACGGATTTTCGCGCACCCTGGCCCGTGCCTAAACGACTCTTTAGCAAACTATCCCGCTTGAACCGTTATACCCTGCCGACAAGATCAACGAACCGCGTGGTTGACAACTAGCCCGGTGCCCGGCCTAATTGCCCGACTTGTCAACGTCACGGCCACAGGCGCATATGGAGCACAACAAACCTCACCCAGCAATGGAATACGTCGGTGAGAATGAGAAAATTA
Organism: Gammaproteobacteria bacterium; assembly: GCA_031405715.1. Lineage (GTDB taxonomy): Bacteria > Pseudomonadota > Gammaproteobacteria > Acidiferrobacterales > UBA6901 > JANNJF01. Next base: position 1,283 of record JANNJF010000698.1, read on the forward strand.
CCCAGCCTGCACAAATCGCCAGCCTGCTGCGGCGGGTACATGAAGAGCGCGCGCTACTGACGATCACCCTGCCGGGATCGGACGACCCATACAAAAGCGTCGTAGTGGAAGTGAATCTCGCCAAGGGCTATGTGTTGCTCGACGAACTGCACCCGCCCGCAGGCCATGGGCGATTTCTAGCAGAAAAAAAATTCCATGCCCATACCCGCCTCAAAGGCGTGGATATCAGCTTTGCTGGAATACTGCAGGAATCCACCCTGGAAGGCGGCATAGCGCTATATCAGGTGGCACTGCCCACGCTGATCCTTTACCGCCAGCGCCGCACCAGTTTCCGCGTGCACGTGGGCGCCGGTCTGGTCATCCCCGTCACCCTGGACGATGAAAAGCTGCGGCATCTGCAAGGCCTTCTGTGCGATATCTCCATCGGCGGCATCGGCCTGCGTTTGAAATCAGATCAGCCCCCAGCAATCGATAACGGGGCGGTCTTCTCCGCCTGCGAGATCCAACTGCCTGGCAATGAACGCATCCACAGCGGCCTGGAGTTGCGCTTTGTTTCTCCTGTGGATCAACGCCACATGGTGCGCTTCGGCGGACGCTTCGTCGGGCTGGCACCCGCCGACCGGAAACGGGTCGAACATTTTGTCGTGTCACTCGAGCGCGAGTTGCTCAAAAAACGTCCAAAAGACTGAGGCCGTCTATTCCACCAGCGGCAAGAACCCTGCCGGGCCAGGGCGTCGCCCGTCATCACTCAAGACCCCACCGTTAGTCGCTGGATTTACCGACGCCCATCCTACTGCGGCGCGCCGCGCGCGCCGATAAGCGTACAAACTGGCCACCGCCGCATTATGTGCTTTACTTAAAACAGTAGTCCTGGTGCGCATAGGAACCCCCGCCGATCGTCCGCTACGAGCGTGCGTGGGCCTCCTCCCGAGTAGCTGATTTACGGAGGGTTACAATATGAAGATGTTGCCGCTGCAAATGGTAATCATAGATATGGAGAACGGCCAACGCGGCGTATTCATAGGCAGACCGCTCGTTACTGTCGAATCCGACGATTCGGATTGCCAGGTAGAGAACGTCTGGTTCACAGAGATACATGAAATGCCGGACAATGCCACCCTGGAACAACTGGCAAAAATGGCCCTCGAGGAAGTGCAAATCACCACGCGCACGCTGCAATAAAATACAAGCGGGCACCGTACCTGCGGTGCCCGCCCTGCCTCACTCAGGCAGATTCTTAAACACGCTTCCCATCAGAGGCGTGTTGTGTCATTCACTCTCCTGGTTACGCATGTGGTCCGCGGTCCTGGCCAACGCGGCCATCAGATCGCGTCGTAGACTCTCCTCCACACCCAGCTCGGGCATGCACATCAGCCACTGGTCGCGCTCCTGCACACCGATGGCAAACGGCAGGTGTCGAGCGCGCAGGCGTGGATGCCCATAGCGCTCGGTATAGAGCGGCGGTCCACCCAGCCAGCCGGATAGAAACAGAAACAGTTTCTCGCGCGACCCGCTAAGGGGGCGTGCCCGCCCTAAGAGCCATAATCAGTGTCCACGGGGTGCAACTTGCGGATGGCGTAGGCCTCGGGCAGGCTGTCCATCAGGTCGTAGAACCTGTCCACCAGGGCGCGCACGCCGGCTGCGCCGCCGAGGCGTTCATAATGGGGGTTTTGCGGCAAACTGCTCATAACTCAAAGTCCGGTTATAAAAAACCGGCGCGATGGTAACACGACGGCGCGGCGCCAGGCGGCTCAGCTACTCACGGGCGGTAGAATTTTTTTATCAGATAGCGCGCCAGAAACTCCGGCATGCCGAGGGAATCGCCGCCCAGGCGCATGGCCAGATCTGCCGCCTCCTCGGCGGAGGGGCGTTCACCATCACGCACATAGGACGAGAGTTGCGCCAATGTCCTGCGCAGGCTGCGATAGTGCAACCGCAGAACCACGACATGATACAACAACAGCCACACGACCAGACCGAGCCAGCTACACCACAGCAGCAGGGATGACACATGGTACCAATAGCCCGCAACGATCAATGCGATCAGCGCTACGGCACCGAGCAGATAATAAATCAGATAATATAGATAGAAACTGAACATGCACGTCTCCGGTTTGCCGCCAATACACGTTCAGAAGTAATACGCGCCCCGTATGTAAACCGACCTGGCCGGCGCCACCAGCGCGCCCCCAGGGACCGTCGACACACCGCCATACTCACTGCCGCGGCCGCCGTAAGGCAGATTGATACCCACCTGCAGCGGAAAATTCTGGCGATAATCATACACGCCACGCAACTGATAAAAACCGCTGGCGTCGTGCAGGTTCAGGATCAAACCGTTGTAGACATTCAGCAACGGACTGATCTCTGTCTGCACACCGGCGGCGAGATAATCGCGGCCCAGGGTAAACAGCTCGCCACGCGCCAGCCGCGCGACCAGGACCGGTGATGGCAAGGCGTAATCCGCCGTGCGCGCACCGAAACCATTGTGAAAATATTCCAGATAGCCGTACATATTCTTGTTGAAGCCAACCCAAGAGTAATCGGTATTGATCACCACCGAGCTGACACGACCATCCGCTGCCGTGTCGCTTACCGCCAGGTCCATGCGCACGACAGCGCCGCCCACGTTACGCACCACACCGACCCCCAACAGCGGTTCGTCGTAATGCCGCGCCAGCAATATATCCACGTCGCTGCCGGCGAGGGAGTGGTGGTATTTCATTGCCATGGAGCCCTGATCGCTCACGAGCTTGCCGCTCACAGGGTCACGACGCGGAACAAGAATCGCCTGTACATCGCTGTTCCCGCCAAACACCCGCTGGCCATACAGCATGTCGTCGCCGGTCTTATAGTCCTTATCGATGGCGATGGGTGAAAACGGATTGAACATATCCAGCGGCTGAAACACCAGCCCGTTGCCCCAGCTGATGGCCTGGCGACCGACGCGCAGCACGCCGCTCTCGCCGAGATAACCGAGGGACAATCGATCCAGCCGCTGGACCGCGGCGTACTGATGGCCATCGCTGAGGTCACGAGTGAGATCGAGCAGGCGCCGGTCATCCTGCGGCAGGCCGGTGGCGCCGGCGGCGACAGGATAGCCAAGTCCCAGCAAGGTGCGGCGCGCGGTCAGGGAATCGCCGTACAGGCCGAGCAGTTCGTAATGCACCAGCGTCTCCCACGGGCCGCTGCGCTTTTCCGCCTTCAATCGCAGGTCGACTGCATGATCCGCGGGCGTGCGCTCGGCATACACGGCAGCGAGGGCAGCGTTACGATAAACGCCTTGGGTGAACTGGTATTTGACATGACCGCCAAAACGCCAGTCGTCCGCCACAGCGGCGGTCGTGGTGAGCAACAACAACAGTGCCAGCGACCTACACATGCTTCAGCGCAGTTTCTCGTCGGCCTCGATGCGCCCATCGTGCAGGCGGATCAGGCGCTTGGAATGATCCATGACGCGTTTGTCGTGGGTCGAGAAAACAAAGGTGACGTGATGTTCGTCGTTCATGTGGCGCAGCAGTTGCATGAGTTGCTCGGCATTTTCCGAATCGAGATTGGCGGTAGGCTCGTCCGCCAGCACCAAAGTCGGCTCGGAGACGATGGCGCGCGCCACCGCGACCCGCTGCTGCTGACCGCCGGAGAGTTCCCCCGGCCGGCGTTTCTCCATGCCTTCCAGGCCCACTTCCTTGAGAATGGCGCGCGCCTTGTCGCCACGCACACGTGTGTCCACTCCCTGGAGTTGCATGACAAACTCGACGTTTTCCTGCGCCGTGAGCACCGGTATGAGATTGTAGGCCTGGAATACAAAACCGATATGGTGCAGACGCAACTGCGCCAGCTGGCCCTTGCTCATCAGATCGACGCGCTGGCCATCGACGCTGATCTCCCCCTGCGTCGGCCGGTCTAGGCCGCCGATGAGATTGAGCAAGGTGCTCTTGCCCGAGCCGGACGGTCCGGAGAGGCAGAGGAAATCCTGCTTGGGTATGACAAGATCGATGCCGCTGAGTGCGTGCACCGATATCGCATTCTGCTGATAGGTCTTGCTCACACCGCGGCATACTACAGTCTGTTCCATGTTATATCCTCGTCAACGCTTGCACCGGTACGTAACGCGACGCGCGCCAGGCCGGGTAAAAACTCGCCACCACCCCCAGGACGACGACGATGATATTCGCCACGGCCACGTCGGCCAGGGCCAGGGCCGGATAAATGACCGGGCTCACGCCCACCATCTCCAGACCCTCGGCGAAGCGCGACAGATCGATACCGCCCCGCAGGCTGGCCACACTCATCCAGGCGGTCAGGTTGCCCAATACCAGGGCTATGACCAGCATCATTATCGACTCGAGCAACACCTGCCCGAGTATGTAGCGCGGCGCCATGCCCAGCGCGAGAAACA
>JANNJF010000699.1:0-1832 GCA_031405715.1 Gammaproteobacteria bacterium
ATGCTGGTGACGATGTCGCCGGGTTTGTTGGCGTCGCCGTCCGGCAGGTTCTCGGAGCTTGGCACGATGCCCACCACGTTGATCGGCAGCTTGAGTTCCGCCACGGCCTTGAGGGTGCCGATGACGCTGGCGCCGCCACACATGTCGTATTTCATTTCGTCCATGGCGGCGGCGGGCTTGATGGAAATACCGCCGGCGTCGAACGTGAGCCCCTTGCCCACCAGGGCGATGGGGGCCGCACCCGTTTCGCCGCCCATGTATTCCATGATGATGAACTTGGCCGGCTGGCGGCTGCCGCGGGATACGGATAGCAGGGCGCCCATACCGAGCTTTTGCATGTCGGCTTCGTCCAGGATCACGGTCTTGATGGGGGTGTATTTTTCCAGTTCCTGCGCCTGCTGCGCCAGGTAGGTCGGGGTGCAGAGATTGCCGGGCAAGTTGCCCAGATCGCGCGCCAGGGTGACACCGCCGCTGATGGCCTGGCCATGTTGTATGGCCGTCTCACCGGCGGTGATGTCGCTGCGTTTGGTCACCGGCAGGATGATTTTGCGCAGATGCGGTGGTTTTTCGTTTTTGCCGCTCTTCAGCCGATCGAAGCGGTACAGGGCCTCTTCCGTCGCTTCCACCGCGTGGCGGATTTTCCAGGCAATGTCGCGGCCCTTGATATCCAGTTCCGTGAGAAACAGGCTGGCCTCGGTGGCGCCGGTGTCGGCGATGGCCTTGACCGCATGGCCAATGATCTTGCGATAGACACCTTCGTTCAGTTCTTTTTCCTTGCCGCAACCCACCAACAACAGACGTTCACACAGAAGATTCGGTACGTTGTGCAGCAACAGTGTCTGACCGGTGTTGCCCGCGAGGTCACCGCGTCGCAGGATGCCGGACAGCACGCCGCCGGACGCCCGGTCCATGAGTTGGGCGCTGGGTGAAAGTTTGCGCTGAGTAAAAACGCCGACGGCGAGACAAGCGCTGCGCTGTTTTTCCGGACCGACGCTTTTTACTGTAAATTCCATATTCGCTCCCATCATCTCTCTAAATAGTAGCGCCGCGACGCAGCGCCAATTTATGCTATAGTTCCGCGCACCCGGGGGACCCGTGTGTACCCCATGAATCAATAGCTTACTGCATCAGGGCACGGGGAAAATGCAATTTTGGGACGCATTTGTCAAATGACGAGATTTCCCCATGACTTCCGACGCGGTGGTTACGCTAAAACAGGCGCCCCAGCCTGCCACTTCGCGCCCCCCCGCTCAGGGCCGGGCGCCCACCCATGCTGATCATCGATCGCGCCCTGATGCGCGAAGCGCTGCAGACCAGCCTGGCGGTCACCCTGGTGTTCGTTTCCCTGTTTGTGGTGGTGAGTCTGGTGAACGTGCTGGCTCAGGCGGCGATGGGCGAGGTGCCGGCGCGTATCGTCTTCATGTTGTTGGGCCTGCAGACCGTGAAGATGGTCGGATTCATGCTGCCGCTGGCCTTGTTCATCGGCATCCTGCTGACCCTGGGTCGCTGGTACCGCGAGAGCGAGATGACCGTGCTGGCCGCGTGTGGCATAGGCCTCACGCATTTCGTGCGACCCACGCTGCTGCTGGCCACGGGCTTTGCCCTGGTGGCAGCGCTGTTTTCGTTTTATCTCGCGCCGATGTCCTCGGCTCTCATCACCAAGCTGAAGAATGATCCGAGCGGCCGGTATGAGGTCGGTGGCATCGTACCGGGTGTGTTTAATGACGTGCGCCACGGTAAGGGCACTTATTACGTGGAGCGCATCGACAAGGACCGGGCGACCCTGGACAATATTTTTGTCAGCACCGAGCAATCGGGCAAGGAAAGTGTGC
>JANNJF010000700.1:0-3134 GCA_031405715.1 Gammaproteobacteria bacterium
CGCTGGCTCGTGCTGCGGCTCTTCACCGTCTCCGGGCGCGCCTGCAGGATGTACAACCGCCCATCGTTGCCGTCCTTGCCCCATTCGATATCCATGGGGCCGGCCATAGTGCTCTTCGATGATCAGTGCCTGGCGCGCCAACTCCTCCACTTCGTTGTCGGTGAGAGAGAAGCGCAGGCGCTCGGCCTCGGATACCGCCACAGTGCGCGTGACATGGCCGTGATCGTCGTCTCCGCCATACACCATCTTCACCGCTTTCTGTCCGAGGCTGCGGCGGATGACCGCGCGGTGGCCTTGTTTGAGGGTCGGTTTGAACACGTAGAACTCGTCCGGATTGACCGCACCCTGCACCACGGTCTCCCCGAGACCGTAGGACGCGGTGATAAACACCACGTCGCGAAACCCGGACTCGGTGTCCAAGGTGAACATGACGCCGCTGGCGCCGACATCGCTGCGCACCATGCGCTGGATACCGGCGGACAGCGCCACCTGACTGTGGGCAAAACCGTGATGTACGCGGTAGGCGATGGCGCGGTCGTTGTACAACGACGCAAACACCTCGCGCACCGCCCGCAGCACGCTGTCCAGCCCACGCACGTTGAGCAAGGTCTCCTGCTGCCCGGCGAAGGAGGCCTCTGGCAGGTCTTCCGCCGTGGCCGAGGAACGTACCGCGACCGCCAGGTCTGCCCCCGCATCCGTCGCGAGCTTGGCGTAAGCCAAGGCAATCTCCCGCTCCAAGTCCGCCGGCAGGGGCAATGCGAGTATCCATTCGCGGATCTGGCGGCCGCTGCGTGTCAATGCCGGGACGTCTTCAATATCTAGCCCGGCGAGCAGTTGTTCGATGCGGCGATCGAGACCATCTTGGGTAAGAAACGTCTGGTAGGCCTTGGCGGTGGTCGCAAATCCCCCGGGCACCGTGACGCCGGCGGACGCCAAGCGGCCGATCATCTCGCCTAAGGAGGCATTCTTGCCGCCAACTACAGGGACATCCTGCATCCCTAAAGTTTCGAACCACCGTATATAGTCTGTCATGAGCCCTCCGTGAAATTGTCGCTACATCCGGCCCCGGCTTCTGGCAGAATAACTCCATGCAGCGCAGCGTCTTTTTTATCTCCGACCGTACCGGCATCACGGTCGAAACCCTGGGTCACAGCCTTCTGACCCAGTTCGGTGATATACAGTTCACTATACAGACGCTGCGTTTTATCGACAACGAGACCAAGGTGCGCGCCACCGTGGCTGCCATCAACCTCAGCGCCCTTGACTCCGGTCAAAGACCCATCGTGTTCAGCACGCTGATCGATGCAACTCAGCGCCAGCAGATTGCCGCGAGCAACTGCGTCTTCTTTGACATCGTCGACACCTTCATACGCCCCCTGGAAAGCGAGCTCGGTCATAGCTCCAGCCACACCATCGGTCAAACCCACGGCTTGACGGATGTCAGCGGCTACAGCCGGCGCATGGATGCGGTTAATTTTTCCCTCGCCACCGACGACGGACAATCTGTCCGCGATTACAGCCGCGCCGACGTGGTCATACTCGGCGTATCGCGCTCGGGCAAGACTCCTACCTGTCTGTATCTGGCGCTTACCTATGGGATTAGCGCCGCCAACTATCCACTTACGCAGGAAGACCTGGAAGACCTGCGTCTGCCTCCCGCCCTCGCCAGTCTGCGCAGCAAACTCTTCGGGCTGCATATCGATGCGCTACGCCTGCATCAAATCCGCCAACAGCGTCAGCCGGACAGTCAGTATGCCTCGCTACGCCAGTGTCAAGTTGAGCTGCGTCAGGCCGAGGCCCTGTATCGCAAGTTCGGCATTGCCTCTCTGGCGACCACCGCCATGTCTGTGGAGGAAATTGCCACTACTATTTTGCATCAGATGAATCTCCAACCTCGTCGAACCTAAGCCCGCGTTATGAGCGCACGAAACTGGCGTGACCCCGCCGACCATGCCTACGCCTCGGACCTCGGGCCGGAAGGTTAAATACACCAACCTTGGTGTAAGTTGCATCACGCAACGACCACTCTAGGAAAATCTGCCTGCGTCCAGCGGTAGTCATCCGCCGATAGGGGGCAGCGCCACCCATACACACTGATAAAGCGCGGCTCTCGCCCGACGGTTGTCATGGTGAACTACTGCCTGGCGCGTACTATTCTGGTATCTTTCAACTCACAAGGAGGTGTTGATGAAAGACGAAAAACGGAATGAGAAGGTCCTTCTAGACTCCATGGTCAAGTTTGATTTCCGTGGCTTTCAGCACCATGACGTCAAGGACATCAGCATGTCAGGGATATTCGTCATCGCCAAGGACGGCACATTGACGAAACTGCCCACCAACAGCCCGGTGGAGGTTGCCCTCAAGTTGCGCACCAACGGTCAGACCAAGACACATCTGTTCAAAGCACACGTCACGCGCGTTAATCGCGAAGGCGCACAGCTTGAGTTCAGCGATGCCGATGTGGATGCCTACAGTGCGCTGTTGCACCTCGGCATAAACAAATCACGCTGATCGAGCAAGGTTGCTGCGCCCTGCCACTTCCCCACCACAGCCTATCCAACTTGATCCGCCAGCGCCTTCTTCCCTTCCACTAGCGCCAGCGACTTTCCATCTCGCTGATCGCGCAGGGCCTGGGCTAGCCATCCGCCATACGACGGCTTGTCTAACGAGAGGCAGGGATAAGCGCTTACTAACAGCTGCGGGACAAAACCCTTCACTGGCGACTAAAGGACGACCTAATCCCGTCACGCCACCGCTGACTATGCACCTTTCTATGGCCCACGCTGTCCGTTAACCCTTCATTAAATACGGTTATTGTTGGATCTTCGTCTCCGATGTGATTCTTGACAATCCCAATAGTAATTAGTATATTATTAATTACTTATATAACCCTATATCTTTTATTCGGAGGTTTTTATGGCTGGCTTGATCCCTACCTTTCCCAGTGACGGCGTTGTTACTGTTAACCGTGTTATTTTGAAGCCACAGTATACCGTCGACGACCTGCAGGAACGTGTGGCGGTCTTGTGTGAAAACGTCAAGACCTATCATTCGGATACCGGTTTTGTGGGCGGTTTTGTTGCGCTGAATTCCGGCAACGTTTCGAACGAAGGCTCGACCATCGGGCAGGCGGT
>JANNJF010000701.1:0-3056 GCA_031405715.1 Gammaproteobacteria bacterium
GATGCGGCGAGCGGCCAGTACACCTCCGAGACCGACCTGTATTTGCGCCGCATCCGCCTCGAGCTGACCGGCAACATGGTCAAAAACCTCAAATACAATCTGACGCTCGCGGCCGACAAGGACGACGCGCGCAACTCGACCACCGGACTCAACACCAACAGCACCTTCGGCGTGCACTATGCCTATCTCGATTACAAATTCGCGGACGCCGCCAACCTGCTGTTCGGCCAGGTCAAGCTGCCGCTGTCGCGCGTGAGTCTCACCTCTTCCTCCAAGCAGCTGCTGGTGGAGCGCCCGGTGTCGACCGAGGACGGCAAGAAGCTGTTCGGCGACTACGAGCAGACCGAACTCATGCTGCACGGCAAAGTCGCCGATGGCATCTTCAACTACATGCTGGCGATCGCCGATGGCAGCGACAACAACCAGGCCGGCACCGCCCTCACCAACCCCGAGAGCGATCCGGCCTTTATTGGCCGCCTCGAGTTCTCGCCGCCCGGCTGGACTGAGAAGAGCAAATCGGACGCGCATCTCGGCAAAGACAAGCACATGAGCTTTGCCCTGCACGCGGGCTCCCAGCAGGGCCTCAAGGCCTTCGGCAGCACGGTCGAGACCGACCGCACGCTGCTGGGCGCGGATTTCTCCATGCATCTTGGCGGCTTCACCGCCCAGGCCGAGCTCAATCAGTGGGCCGTGGGCCAGACCGGGCTCGCCGACGTCGAGCCCAAGGGCTGGTACGCCCAGGTCGGCTATTTGATCCCGGGCGTGAACATCGAACCGGTGGCGCGCTACGAAATCTACGACCGCAACAGCAACGCCGCCACCGACCGGGAAGACACCTTCACGACCCTGGGTTTCAACTGGTACTTCAAGGGCCACAGCATGAAACTCGGCGTGAACTGGGTCCAGAGTGAGTTCGGTCCGGGGAATCTCACGGGCACCACGCCATCCTCCGAACGTGACGTCTACCAGATCCAGACGCAGATTTACTTCTGATAGCGATCCAGGGAAGGGCGGCTGCGCCACCCTCCTCAATAAATATAAAGCTTCCTTATGCAATTCGGCCCTCCTCGGAGGGCCTTTTTCTGGGCAGGCCTCCTGTCGTAGTTGCAGGTTGGGTTCACCCTAAAGGGCGCGCGAGCGCCCGAAGGGCGGTGCGTGTGTTGTTGGGGCTTCAGCCCCTTACAACCACGGCCTACCCCTTGCGGGTATAACCCAACAAAACCCGCACGGCGAGGGAGAAAAGCAGTACGCACTATTTGGCGGTCGGATCAGTAAATGCCGTTTTATATATATGCTTGACCATATATATGGATAGGCATATATTGTGCGCATGCTGACGCAACCCATCGACCTGTTCCGCATCCTCGGGGATGAAACCCGCCTGCGCTGCCTGGCACTGTTGGCTGGCCAGCGCGAGCTGTGTGTGTGCGAGCTGACCCACGTGCTCGGCGTTTCCCAACCCAAGATCTCGCGCCACCTGGCCGCCCTGCGTGAATCGGGCCTGGTGAGCGACCGGCGTCTCGGCATCTGGGTTTATTACCGCCTGCGCCGGGATCTGCCCGGCTGGGTGCAGCGTATCCTGGAGGAGGCCGTGACCGGCACCCGTACACTACTCCCCTACCAGAATGATCGTGCCGCACTCAAAGGCATCACCCGCCGGCGCAGCGCCGTCGGCGCGCGACAGGCCGACCTCGTCTGATGGCCACATACGCCGGTGCCACGGATTTTATGCGTGCCAGTGTGAGCCCCGCAGCATGAACACCACCAGCAACCCCGGCGCCGGCACAACTGCGCGCACCGCCACCCTGGCGGAAACCCTCAATCGCGACTGTCAATGCATCAGCATCGATCCCCTGGTGCTGCAGCAGGAGCTGGCAGCGTCCATCACGGATGCCGGATTTTATCGCGCGCTCACCGCAGACCGCCCGCATCTGTTTTCATCGTCGGCGGTGTTCGTGTCGAGTCAACACACCCGCCGCATGGCCGACATCATTACCGCGGTGGAAAGTGTGGTGGCCCTGCCGGCCTACCGCGAGCATGTACTCAGCTGGGCGCCGGCCATCGCCGCCTTCGATCCGGGCACACCGGGCGTTTTTCTTGGCTTTGACTTTCATCTGGGCCAAAACGGACCGCAGCTCATCGAAATCAATACCAACGCCGGCGGTGCCCTGCTCAACACCCTGCTGGCCCGCGCCCAACGCGCCTGCTGCAGAGCCATGGAAGACCGAGTGGTCGGGCCGGTGGATCTGGCGGACATGGAGCAGACCTTCGTCGAGATGTTCCGCAGCGAATGGCGTCGCGTGCGCGGCGCGGCACCGTTGCGCAGCATCGCCATCGTGGACGACGCACCCACAGAGCAATATCTCTATCCGGAATTCGTCCTGTTTCAACAGCTGTTTGCGCGCCACCACATCACCTGCGTCATCGCCGATGCGCACGAACTCACTTTGCGCGAGGGGACCTTGTACCACCACGACCAGCCGATCGATCTGGTGTACAACCGCCTGACGGATTTTTCCCTGGGCGAGCCCACGCATATTGACCTGCGCGACGCCTATGTGAACCGGCAGGTGGTGGTCACACCGCATCCGCGGGCCCACGCCCTCTACGCGGACAAACGCAACCTGGCGGCCCTCGCCGATGCCAAGCGTCTGCGTGGCTGGGGGGTGCCGGAAAGCGTGATCGCCACCCTCTGCAGCGGCATTCCACATACCGTGGATGTCGTACCGGCCAATGCCGACGCCCTGTGGGCGCAACGCAAGCAGCTGTTCTTCAAACCGGCCGCCGGCTACGGCAGCAAGGCGGCCTATCGCGGCGACAAACTCACCAAGCGCGCCTGGAGCGACATTCTGCAGGGCCGCTATGTGGCCCAGGCCCTGGTACAACCGAGCGAACGGCGCCTGCGTGTGGCAGAGGAAGATATTTTTCTCAAGCTCGATCTGCGCAACTACGTTTATGCCGGTCAGGTGCAGTTGCTGACTTCGCGTCTGTACCAAGGCCAGACCACCAACTTCCGCACCCCGGGCGGCGGCTTCGCACCGGTGTTTTGTCCGCGG
>JANNJF010000702.1:0-1271 GCA_031405715.1 Gammaproteobacteria bacterium
GACGGAATACCGCCGCTCAAGCCGGCACCGCCCCGGGTGTCGCGGCGCACTAAACATCACGACATTTGCTAACGCCGGGTTTGTATGGAATGCGGGAGCAAGCTCCCTATATTAAAGCGGCGGCAAGCCGCCGCACTCCATATTAATGCGTAGGGCGAACATTGCCGCCCTACGCTCCAAAGAGATTATGCACAGAAACTACAGGTCACCCAACCGCGGTTCATCCACCGGTGGATATAAGTAATACTGACGCTGAACATAGACGTGAGGGAAGCGCTGAAAGTGCTGTCGCAGCAATGTCTGCGGCGCCTGCAAGGCCACACCTCCGAGGCGATAGGTGTGACTCACCTCCAGCAATTCGGCCTTGTCCGCCGCGGACAGCTGCCGCTTGAGGTAACCCATAAGATGCATCAGGACGTTGGTGTGACGTTTGGTCGTGGCTCGGTGGGTGAGCGCCACCATGAGCTGGCGGATGTAATTTTCCGCCAGTCTGCCCAGATCCGCACGGCCCACGCCGGCCACGAGCCGGCCGATGCGCCGGTAATGCTCGGTGCCGTGGGCCATGACCACCAGTTTGTGCGCCGTGTGAAAATCCACCAGGCGCGCGGCGCTCACGCCCTGAGCCGTCAGTTGCTGCCAGCGGTGATACACCAGCACGCGCTGCAGAAAATTTTCCCGCAGTAGCGGGTCACCCAACTCCTCCTCCTGCGTCACTGGTAAGTGCGGCAACGCCGCCATAAAGGCCGCGGCATAAATACCACGGACACCGCGGCGCTGGACGTTGCCCTGCAGCGGCACCCTGTCCACACCGCAGCTGGGCGAGCGGCTCTTGAACACATAGCCGCTGATGTCACCGAGGTCCCGCGCCATGCGCTGGCCATATTCCGCCAGCGCTTGGGTGACATCCAGGGTGTCGTCCGCCACGCCATGCGCCCGCGGCGCCGCGGGGTCGCCCACTAACTGTATCGGCGGGCGCGGCACGCCCAATCCGATGGCCACTTCCGGGCACAGCGGTACGAACTCGAAATAACGCGCCAAGCTGTCTGCGATAAAACTATCACGTTTGTGCAGGCCGTCGTAGCGCACGTTGTTTCCCAGGAGACAACTGCTGATGCCGAGGCGTATCATGGAGTGCCCGGATTCACCCAACAGGGCTGATCTCTATTTTGTTGAACAATAAATAAACAGGGTGCACCATGACGCCAGCCGGGCGCCGCAGTGTACAGGATCGTTGACCAATCCTGACGACGCCGACACCTGCTCGGCGGCCG
>JANNJF010000703.1:0-1669 GCA_031405715.1 Gammaproteobacteria bacterium
GCGGGTGGCGCGCCACGTCGATGGGCTCGCCCCGGGCCTGTGCGGTAAGATGATGACCATCGATATGCACCTCGAACGCGCCGAACAGCACATGCCGCGTGGCCATTGCATAGATCAGCGCGTTCAGCCAGTCCACCAGCAGCAGTTCGTTGTCCGGGGCATCGCAGTGGATCGCGATGGTTTGTGTCTGGGCGATGTCCCGCGGGTCACACATCACGTGCATCAGTGCCAGCGCGGCCTGTTCGAAGGCCACCTCCCGGGTGGCACCGCACCCGCGCACCCCCATATCGGCCTCGTGGGCGAAGTGTTCCCAGCGTTGGGCGGCATTGGCAGGCATGTTGAAAATACTATGCGCGCCTTGCATCGGCCAAGCAAGATTGAGCCACCCGGGGCGCTGACTGCAGTACAAAATGTGTATATTTGCTATGATGGCCGCAGAAAAAATTGAGAAATGTCATGTATTCCGAACGCATCAACCGCCTGACCGGCTCCCTCATCCGCGAGATCCTCGCCTTGACCCAGCAGCCGGGCGTGATTTCCTTTGCCGCCGGTCTGCCGGCCACCACGGCCATGCCGCCGCTGGATCTGTCCGACGCGCCGCAAGGTCTGCGTCAGTACGGCACCACCGAAGGCGAGCCCGAGTTGCGCGCCCTGGTGGCGCAGAACCTGCAAGCCTTGGGACGCCCCTGCCAACCGGAGCAGGTATTGATCACCGCCGGTTCGCAACAGGGCATCGACCTGATCTCGAAACTGTTCATCGATCCGGGTACGCCGGTAATGCTGGAGGCGCCGAGTTATCTGGCGGCGTTGCAGTCGTTCCGGCTGTTCGGTGCGCGTTTTCTTACCCTGCCGCTTACCGCCGACGGCATCGACCCACAGGCCTTGCGCCAGCGCATCGCGCAGGACAGGCCGGCCCTGGTGTATCTCATCCCCACCTTTCAGAATCCGTCCGGCTACTGTTACTCGGACGCGGTGCGGCGCGAGGTGGCACAGGTGCTGGACGAGAGCGGCGTGCCGTTGGTAGAGGACGAGCCTTACCGGGAGTTGGTGTATCAGAGTGTGACACGTACACCCATCACCAGTTACCTTACGCGCGCACCGTGGATCTATCTCGGCAGCTTCTCCAAGACCGGCCTGCCAGGTTTACGTCTGGGTTATCTCGCCAGCTCACCCGAGCTGTATCCGCTGCTGGTGCGCCTCAAGCAATCCACCGATCTGCATACCAACCGCATCAGCCAGTGGTGGGCAACGCGCTTTCTCTCCGACCCCGACTATCCAGCGCATCTGGAACGCCTGCGCGCACGTTATCGTACGCAACGTGATGTCATGGCCGCGGCCCTCGACCGCCATTTCCGCGACATCGCCACCTGGCAGGTGCCGGCGGGGGGGTTGTTCTTTTGGGCACGCCTTAACGCGCCGGTGGATACGCGCGTGTTGCTTAAGACCGCGCTGGCGCAGCAGGTGGCGTTCATGCCGGGGGAGCCGTTCTTCGCCGACGACGCCATGGAACACGGCTGGATGCGGCTCAATTTCAGTCACGCCAGCGATGCGGACATCGAGACCGGCATCCAACGCCTCGCGGCGGTCATCCGCGCCAGCGGTGCGCAGGCCTGAGTGGAGTGCGGCGACTCGCCGCCGCTATGAAAGCGGGAGCAAGCTCCCGCACTCC
>JANNJF010000704.1:0-2752 GCA_031405715.1 Gammaproteobacteria bacterium
CCTCGGTGCGGAAGCGGTGCAGGAATTCACGGTTGCGCAGCAGGCGCGGCGGCAATACTTTCAGGGCGACGGCGCGATTCAGCAGGGTGTCGTAGGCCTTGTAGACCACGCCCATGCCGCCTTCTCCCAATACGCTGTCGATGCGATAGTTGCCCAGGGTGATGCCCGGCACGATGCAGGCACTGGCGTCGCAGGCGTCCTCGGGCACCTCAATGACGCGTGACGCGGCATATTCCGGCAGCGATAGCGTGTCCGGCAGGTCGTTGGTGTGGCGGATGGTCAAGGTACGTCGGTCTCCGGGGTATTGCGAAAACGAATGCCGCGTCGTGGCGGTGGGACGAGGGAAGAGGTCCATATTTGCCCCTTATGTGCTCAAATATAGACTATATTTCCGCGTCACCGCGCCGTTTGGCGGATATCCGCCAGGGGCGGGTCCGCCGGGTGGGGGCACAACGCCCCGGCTTTCCCGGCGCGCGGCGGTGAATTCTGCCGGATGGTGCGGAATTCCAAGCGAAAATGAGCGATAATCGAATTTTTTTGGGTGCCCGGTCATGCCGATTAGTCCGACAACTGAAATTCTGGCTGAACTGAAGCGTGGTCGCATGGTGGTGATCATGGACGACGAGGATCGCGAGAACGAGGGCGACCTGCTCATGGCCGCCGAGCACGTGCGGCCGGAGGATATCAACTTCATGGCGCGCCACGCGCGCGGCCTGGTCTGCCTGACCCTGACCCAGGAGCGTTGCCGGCAGCTGCAGCTGCCGTTGATGGTGAACGAAAACAACTCGTCGCACTCCACCAATTTCACCGTCTCCATCGAGGCGGCGCAGGGCGTTACCACCGGCATCTCCGCGGCGGACCGTGCCACCACGGTGCGTGCCGCCGTCAAGCCCGGTGCCGGACCGCGCGACGTGGTGCAGCCCGGCCATATCTTTCCCTTGATGGCCCAGCGCGGCGGGGTGCTGGCACGCGCCGGCCACACCGAGGCGGGTATCGACCTGCCGCGCCTGGCGGGACTGGAGCCGGCCAGCGTCATCTGCGAAATCCTCAACGAGGACGGCAGCATGGCGCGGCTGCCGGAGATCGCGCTGTTTGCCCGGGAGCATGGCCTCAAGATCGGCACCATCGCCGATCTGATCCACTACCGCATGGAGAACGAATCCACCGTGCAGCGCGTGGCCGAGTGCCACATGCCGACGGAATTCGGCGAGTTCCGGGTCGTGGCCTACCACGATGATATCGGCGATGCGGCCCATCTGGCCCTGGTACGCGGTGAGGTGACGCACGATCAGCCGACGGTGGTGCGCGTGCATGTCCAGGCCAGCCTGCTGGACCTGTTCAACGGCATGCATCGCAGCGGCTCGTGGACCCTGCGCGCGGCGCTGGAGCGGGTTGCGCGCGAGGGCACGGGTGTGGTGGTGATCCTGCACCAGGAGGAATCGGCGGGTGATCTGCTGAAACGCGTACAGCATTTTCATCTGCAGGAACAAGGCTTAGAATTACCCGCCAAGCGCATCCAACAGGAATTGCGTACCTACGGCCTGGGCAGTCAGATTCTGGCGGATCTCGGCGTGGGCAAGATGCGTGTATTGAGCAATCCGGTGAAAGCGCCGGGCATGTCCGGCTTCGGGTTGGAAATCGTTGAGTACATCAGCCCCGAGGCGCATGATCTACCGGTGGTGCGCCTGGTCAACAAATAACACAATGCCGGCGGCGATGCCCGTCAACAGAAATTTAATTCAGAGAAGAATCACATGGCGGAAGTAAGAAACATAGACGGGGAGCTGGTGGTGCGCGGCGCGCGCTTCGGTATCGTACTGGGCCGCTTCAACGGCTTCATCGGTGAGCGCCTGCTGGAGGGCGCCCTCGATACCCTGGTGCGCCACGGCGCCGACCTGTCGCAGATCGACGTGGTGCGTGTGCCGGGTGCCTACGAGATTCCCCTGACCGCCAAGCTCATGGCCGCGAGCAACAAGTACGATGCGCTCATCGCCCTGGGTGCGGTGATACGCGGTGCCACGCCGCACTTCGAGTATGTGGCGGGCGAGTCCTCCAGGGGTCTGGCCCAGGTGATGATGCAGTTCGATCTGCCCGTGGCCTTCGGTGTGTTGACGGTGGACAGCATCGAACAGGCCATCGAGCGCGCCGGTACCAAGGCGGGCAACAAGGGTGTCGATGCCGCTATGTCGGCCATCGAAATGGTCAGTCTGCTGAAGAAGTTGAGGGCCTGAGATGGCCACGGCCAAAACCAGCCGCCGCCGCGCACGCCAGGCCGCTGTGCAGGCCCTGTATCAATGGCAGCTGACGGAACAGCCGCCGGAACAGATCGAGAGTCATTTCATCAGCGACCACGAACTGAACGGCGTGGATATCGATTATTTTCATCACCTGGTGCTGGAGATCCCCCTGCATCTGCATGAGCTGGACGATCACCTGCAGCCGCATCTCGAACGCACCATCGGTGAAGTCGATCCGGTGGAGCGTGCCATTCTGCGCATCGGTGTGTTCGAGTTCGAGTTTCATCCGGAGATACCTTATAAGGTGATACTCAACGAAGCGGTGGAGCTGGCCAAGACCTTCGGCGCCGAACATGGGCATAAATTCGTCAATGGCGTGCTGGACAAGGTCGCCGCCAAGTTGCGTGCGCCTTTTCTAAGCTGACAAGCAATTCCTCGCAATCACCGACCAACGACACATCGACGCGTACGACTTTGTTGATGGAAGAGGGATCGATATCGATGTGGATCTTTTT
>JANNJF010000705.1:0-1561 GCA_031405715.1 Gammaproteobacteria bacterium
GCGGTACTTTTGCGTTGAGCGGTCTTCATGCTAGCTGTCCTTTTCTGTTGCAGCACGTTTGCGCCCGGTGATCATGGCGCGTGGCAGGTTTTCCTTGTGCACCAGGCTGCTGACGACCACCCCGCCGATGTGTAGGAATACCAGAAACAAGGTGAAGTTGGAAAAGAATTCGTGCACCTCTTCCAGCAGCTCTTCGCCTTCGTCATCCTCACCGTTGTCATGCTCCGTTGCATGATCGTGCCGGCCGGTTGCTTGTGTCAACGGCTGCCCGGTGGTGGTGACCCAGCCCGCGAGCGGCCCGGCATTTTCTTCCACTGCGTACAAGACCAGGCCGCTCACCGTGGCCGCCAGCAGACTCAGCAGCAGGGCGATGGTCATGGCGCCACCCAGGGGATTGTGCCCGAGGTAGCGGCGTGCCCGGTGCGTAATCAGATCCCGTAAATACGCCAGCACGGTGCTGGGGCGGTAGACGAAATCCGTGAAGCGTGCATGGCGTGTGCCGACCACGCCCCAGATAATGCGTACCAGGATCAGGCCGAGCACGGCGTATCCCGCCCACACATGCAGATCCAAGTTGTCGTCCGCCTCCTCACCGCTCAGGTAAGCGATGGTGAATGCCACCACCAGCGACCAGTGAAAAATCCGCACCAGCGGGTCCCATACCTTCACTTGCCTAGTTTCAGGTTCAATGGATTTAGTCAGCATGTCGGTTATCTCATCGTTAAGGAACCTGACAAGACTGTACCAACCCAAGCTGAAACCTGGCTGAATACCGCGGCCGCGCCCGGGGCGCGAAAAATGCCGCGCTGGCCGTCACCGGTGGTTGGGTTTACTATAGTACGCCTAGCTTGCGATTATTAAGAGCACACCAGACGGAGCCCTATTCCATGCCGAGAACTTCCCTGAATCCATCTGAATTAAAGCAATTCACCGCCCTGTTACAGACGCGGGAGAAGCAACTGCGTGCGACGATTCATGCCGGCCTGCTCCAGTCCAACGACAAGTCCCATGCCGAGCTGGCCGGCCGGGTCCTGGACAGCGCCGAAGAATCCGTGGCCGATAACCTGGCGGATCTGGGCATCGCGCAATTGAACAGTGCGGTCAGGGAGCTGGCCGATGTCGAGGCGTCCAAACGACGCATCGCCGACGCCACTTACGGCTTGTGCATCGATTGCGGCGCGCCCGTGGCGAGCGCACGCCTGCAGGCCTACCCAACGGCCAAGCGCTGCATCGCCTGCCAGACGCGCCACGAGGATAGGCGCGGTGGGCGTGACGCGACACCCAGTTTGTAGGGGCGGCACCCGATGGTGCCGCGCCAGGTTTAAATACTAGTTTTGCTTACTTCACTTTTTCGTTAAGAGGACACCCGCCATGAAGATTTTGCATCTGCGCCGTATTTCCCTGCCGCTGGCCATCGCGGCCTTCCTGTTCGCCGGTTGCAGCACGGCGCGTGTGGTCAGTTCCACTGGCGGTCCGACGATTACGCAGGCGCAGCAGGAGGCGTATAACGGCCCGAAGCAGCGCATCGCGGTCAAGGCCTTCGAATACAAGGCGGCGCGCG
>JANNJF010000706.1:0-2470 GCA_031405715.1 Gammaproteobacteria bacterium
GTGCGCCTGTGTCTCGGTGCATGGCGCCAACCGCCTTGGCGGCAACTCCCTGCTGGACATTGTGGTGTTCGGACGTGCCGCGGGGGAGCATATGCTCGGTTACCTGGCGGACAACCCCTATCACCGGCCCCTGGACCCATCGTCGGTGGAACGGCCCCTGGCACGCCTGCAGCGCTGGGATCAGCCGGGGGAGGGCGAGTCCGTGGCGGCCCTGGGCAGCGAGCTGCGCCGGACCATGGAGGAGTATTGCGGCGTCTTTCGTACCCAGGAGGTCCTCGACCAGGGGGTGGCCAAACTCGTGGCCCTGGAGGCGCGCCTTTCAGCGGCGCGTCTGAACGATCATTGCAAGGTCTTCAACACCGCCCGCATCGAGGCCCTGGAGCTGGAAAACCTCATGGAGATCGCCCTGGCCACGGTGGTGTCCGCCGCCGCCCGGCACGAAAGCCGTGGCGCCCACAGCCGCGTCGATTTCCCCGAGCGGGACGACCTGGCCTGGCTGAAACACAGCCTGTTTTACAAAAGTGAACGCCGGCTCGACTACAAACCGGTGCGCATGAAGCCGCTGACGGTGGATTCGTTCCCACCGAAGAAGCGGGTCTACTGAGTCGCCACCCGTTCACGTCCATCTGCGAGGCGCGTATGCAATTTTCCATCTATCGCTACAACCCGGAGACCGATGCCGCCCCGCACATGCAGGCGTACGAACTGGCCGACGACAGCGGCGCGGTCATGCTGCTGGATGCGCTGCTGCTGCTGAAACGCCAGGACGACAGCCTGACGTTTCGCAGTTCCTGCCACGAGGGCGTGTGCGGTTCCGATGGCATGAATATCAACGGCCGCAACGGCCTGGCCTGTATTACCCCCCTGACAGAGTTATCCCAGCCCATCGCCCTGCGACCGTTACCGTCGTTGCCGGTGATCCGCGATCTGGTGGTGGACATGGCGCAATTCTTCACCCAGTACCGGGTAGTGAAACCCTGGCTGATCAATCGCGATCCCGAGCCGGAGATCGAGCGGCTGCAGTCCCCGGAGGAGCGGGCGCGCCTCGATGGCCTGTACGAATGCGTCCTGTGCGCCTGCTGCACCACCGCCTGCCCGTCCTTCTGGTGGAACCCGGACCGCTTCCTGGGGCCGGCGGCCCTGCTGCAGGCCTGGCGTTTCCTGGCGGACAGCCGCGATCAGGCCACGGGGGAGCGCCTGGACGATCTGGAGGACCCGTACCGGTTGTTTCGCTGCCATAGCATCATGAACTGTGTCGACGTCTGCCCCAAGGGTCTCAATCCCACCCTGGCCATTGGCCACATCAAGCAGTTGCTGGTGAAACGCGTGTTATGACGCAGGCCCCGGATCTCGGCCGGTTACGCTGGCAATGCCGGCGTGGAACGCTGGAGCTGGATCTGGCCTTGAGCCAGTTTCTCGACCAGGGCTACGGTGATTTATCGGAACGCCAGCGTGCGGCCTTCGAGCGTTTGTTGCGCGAGTCGGACGAAACCTTGCAGGCATGGATCTTCGGGCACCAGGCAGTGCCCGATACGGAGCTAAAGGAAATTGTCAAAAAGATATGATAAATCTCTGATTATAGAGCTAAAATATTCATTATTTTTAGGGTCTGTTTTTCTCTTTCTGGGATTGGGTGCCGTGCTGGTGGTCGCAAGCCTATCCCTGCCCTACGGCATCGGCGGGTGGGTGGCGGGTGCGGTGCTGGTGAGTTTGACCCGGCTGTTATGTCGGCACGCCCTGGGCTGCGCACGTCTCGCTATACACCGGATCAAATTGGAATCGTCGGACGCCTGTGCCATTGCGCATGGCGCCTCCCACCCATGGCAAGACTGTCGCGTGGTCGGCTGGTTTGTCCACCCATGGCTGGTGATCCTGCGGCTGCAAGCGATCGACACGGGGCGCCATCGGGATGTGCTAGTCGCGTGGGATGCCTTGCCGGAGGATCTGTTTCGTGAATTGCGTGTTCGGGCAAATGGGCTGCGTAGCACCGCGGAAGCCTGAGCGCGCGGTTGCTTCAACGAAACTCACCTTGCGGATTATGTAGGGTGGGCATCGCCCACCAGCGCAGGCAATCGACGCCCCGTGTGGTGGGCGATGCCCACCCTACAGAACCTGAAGGCATCCACCTTTTGGGCGGCTCAGTAATTCTCCGGCACCAGGAGGGTGTCCTGCGGTGGGTGGCTTTCATCCAGCTGCGGATAATCGAGGGTGTAATGCAAACCGCGGCTTTCCTTGCGCCGCTGGGCCGAACGGATAATCAGTTCCGCTACCAGCGCCAGGTTGCGCAATTCCACCAGGTCGTTGTTGATACGGAAGTTGCTGTAGTACTCGAGGATCTCTTCGTGTAATAGATTCGCGCGGTGCAGTGCCCGCTCCAGACGTTTGTTGGTGCGCACGATGCCGCCAGGTCGTCGCCGAGCAGGCGTACGACCTCGTCGGCGGCACCACGCCCGCCTCGCAGCTCGCGCGG
>JANNJF010000707.1:0-1944 GCA_031405715.1 Gammaproteobacteria bacterium
GCACGAGCGCGACGGCCGCCGAGCCCATGGTCTCCACCATGGCGTAGAACGAGGCGTCGTAGAAGGTGGACCGGAACTGGGCGCGTCGCAGATCCTCGTTGAGCCGGCCGAAGGTCTCCCGCTCGCTCGCCTCGCGCGCGAAGAGCTGGATCACCGTCATCCCGGTGAGCCCCCTCAACCCAACCCTCTCCCCCAAAAGACGCGGGGGAGAGGGCTTCCCCGGTGTTCCGCCGGGGAAGGTAGGAAGACCGCCCGGAGCATGGTCCAGGAAAGAGAGGCGTTAATTCGCGTTTGGGCATGTGTGGTAATATCCGCACCGCGCATTCTGTAGGCTTTTTATAACTAAGAGGTTAGTCATGGAACTCGTTAAATTTTTTCAATCTGGCGGCATCTTTATGTATCCAATCCTCGGTGTGTTCGCGGTCGGCCTGGCCATCGTCGTCGAGCGCTTTTTTTACCTGAGAAAGACCGCTCGCTCAACCAGCAGGATGTGGTCACAGCTCGTGCCGATGCTCAAGGCGAGCGACTACAAACGCGCAGCGCAACTGGTCGAGGTGAACAAGACGCCACTGTCCGCGGTACTCAGTTACGGATTTTCCCAACACAGCGCCAACAAGCGCCGGGAAATAGTCGAGGCCGCCATGGAAGAGGGCATGATGGATGCCTTGCCCGATCTGGTGCAGCGCACCCATTACCTGGCTACCTTCGCCAATGTCGCAACCCTGTTGGGACTGTTGGGAACCATTATCGGGCTGATCCAGGCCTTTACCGCCGTCGCCTCGGCGGACCCTGCGGAAAAAGCCGATCTGCTCTCGGCGAGTATTTCAGTCGCCATGAACACCACGGCCTTTGGCCTGGTAGTAGCCATTCCGTTGCTGCTGGCCCATTCGTATCTCGTCACCAAGACCGCGCGTCTGATTGATGTGTTGGAAAAGGCCGCTGTGAAGTCGCTTAATTTAATGATTCATGAATAACCTGATCAGCCGCGATGCATAAATACGGTCAAAAGCATGTCAAAGAAGCCGAAGAGCTTAATATCACGGCGTTTATGAACCTGATGGTGATCCTCGTGCCGTTTTTGCTCATCACTGCCGTATTTTCACGCATGACCGTTCTGGAGCTCAACCTGCCGGATGCGAATGCCGCAAACAGCCAGGAGCCCATCACGCTGTCCCTTGAACTTGTCGTGCGGGCAAAGAGCTTTGACATTCAGGATGGCAAACTGGGGTTGATCAAACGCATCGAGCGCGGTGAGGACAAGGCCAGCTGGAATCATTTCCGCGACATTCTCGTCGAGATAAAGCGACGCTTCCCCGAAGAACGCAGCATCACGTTGCTGCTGGAACCGTCCATCGATTACAAGACGCTGATTAAAACCATGGACACTGTCAGCACTGCGGACATCGCACAAGGTTTAAGTGTCGAGACGGTAGAACTGTTTCCGGAGATATCCATCGGTGATGCCGCCATCGCCGCGGTGCAACCCAATGCAGAGGTGGGGACCGATGGACCTCAATAAGAAGAAACTCACCGGTCGTGAACGCCGCATGCAACATTTCAAGCAAATGCAGAGCGGTGCAGGCATGAATCTGGTGTCATTGATGGATATCTTCACCATTCTGGTTTTCTTCCTGCTGGCCAATTCCAGCTCACAACAAATGCCCAGCAGCCGGGACGTGAAACTCCCCGTGTCGGTAGCGACCAAGGCGCCCGGCGAAAACCTGGTGATCACCGTTACCAAAGACAACATATTGGTGCAAGGCAAGAAGGTCGCACGGATACATGACGTGATGCTCACGAAGGAGACGGTGATCTCCCCATTGAGCAGCGAACTTAAATTGCGCACCGCCAATGCCCCTGTCGTCCCTGTCACGCCTGACACGCAAGCCCCACAACGTACCGTGATCATCATGGGCGATGAAAGCATTCCCTACGAGCTGCTCA
>JANNJF010000708.1:0-2256 GCA_031405715.1 Gammaproteobacteria bacterium
CCAAGGATCTGCGTACCCGCACACCGTACAACACTTACTTCATCAAGGGGCTGCCCCCCACGCCCATCGCCATGCCGAGCGGTGCCGCGTTGCACGCGGTGCTGAACCCGGTGGAAACAAAAGCGCTCTACTTCGTGGCGCGAGGCGACGGCGGCCATGTGTTTTCCGATAACCTGCTGGAGCACAATCAGGCGGTGGAAAAATATCAGCTCGGTGGTGTCCCGCTGAAAAAACCGTTGCCGACCGCGACACCCACACCCACGGCCAAACCCACGGCAAAAACGACGGCCAAACCGGTACCCACACCCACGGCCAAGCCGACGGCCGTACCCCGGGCAAAACCCGTGACGTCGCCCGCGCCATGAACCGCGGAAAGTTCATCACCCTGGAGGGTTCGGAAGGCGCCGGGAAGAGCACCAGCCTGACTTATATTCAGACATTGCTCGCCGATGCGGATATCGCGCACATCAGCACGCGTGAACCGGGCGGCACCGCCATCGGTGAACAGGTGCGCGATCTCCTGTTGCAGGGTCGCGGCCACGGCATGGGGAGCGACACCGAACTGCTGCTGATGTTCGCCGCGCGTGCCGAACACCTGGAAAAAGTCATCCGCCCGGCACTGACCGCGGGTAAATGGGTAGTGTGCGACCGTTTCACCGATGCGACCTATGCCTATCAGGGCGGAGGACGCGGTATCGCCGACGCGCGCATCGCTGTATTAGAAAACTGGACCCAGGGGGATCTGCGACCGGACATGACCCTGTTGTTCGATATCCCCACGGCGCAGGGATTGCAACGCGCGGGCAACCGCAGTACGCCCGACCGGTTTGAGCAGGAAAATCAGGATTTCTTCGAGCGTGTGCGCCAGCGTTACCTGGCGCGCGCCGCGCAGGAGCCAGGGCGCATCCACCTCATCAATGCCGCCATGGATATTCCAGAAGTGCAAGCGCAAATCCGCGCTGTCCTGGGCAAGGTGCTAGTGTAGTGCTTCATAATTATTGGAACCTATCAATTTATCCCGACCCCGTTCCCTCTCCCCCGCGTCTTTCGGGGGAGAGGGTTAGGGTGAGGGGGGTCTTCCGGCCTTGCCCTCATCCTGTCCTTCTCCCGAGGGGAGAAGGGACCCGGGGTTTTGAGGAATGGAAAGGGCTGATGGGAAGTAAATGAAGCACTACACTAACATGACGCCGGACACCGTCGCCGAGCTGCATCCCTGGAACCGCGCGCAGGCCGATCGCCTGGCGACGGATCTGGATCGATTGCCCCATGCGTTGCTGCTGGCGGGTGCCGAGGGACTAGGCAAAAATGCCTTTGCCTGGCATCTCGCCCGGCGACTGTTGTGCACCCAGCCGACGCCGGCTGCCCAGCCTTGCGGCAACTGTCATAGCTGTCGTCTTTATCAGGCCGGTACCCATCCCGACGTCATGCAGATTGCACCGGAGGAGCAGGGCAAGGCGATATTGATCGATCAGATCCGCGCCCTGGCGGATTTTCTCCAGCTCAAACCCCATAGCGCACCCAGCAAGGTCGCCGTGATCGCCCCGGCGGAGGCCATGAATCTGAACGCCGCCAATGCCCTGCTCAAGATGCTGGAGGAGCCTCCCGCCGGGTCTTACCTTATCCTGGTGGGCGCCAAACTCCACCGACTGCCCGCCACCATACGCAGCCGCTGTACCCGCCTGGATTTCCCGCGTCCCGAACGGCAGACGGCCCTGGCCTGGCTGCACTCCCAAGGGGAGAACCCGACCGATGCCGAACTGCTCCTGGACCTGGCCGATGGCGCACCGCTACGGGCCTTGGAGCTTAGGCGCACGGACTATTTGGCGCAGCGGCGCCAATTAATGGACGACATGACCTCCCTGGCAGGCCCGCAACCCGACCCCCTGGCCTGTGCCGCCCGCTGGAAAACCCTAGGCGCCGCCCGTTGCCTGGTATGGCTGGAGGCCTGGGTGGCGGATTGGATCCGGCTCCGCATGGCCCCGGGCACGAAAACCCGCACCAACCCCGATGCCAGGGAGCGGTTGCAAGCGCCCCAGAAGCAGTTAGACTTGAAGCAGTTATTTGATTTTCTGGAGATCCTTGCGGAAAGCAGGAATCTCCTGGGTGGCCCACTCGACGAGTTGTTGTTATTGGAAGATATATTGATACGTTGGACCCGGCTAGCGAGACGCTAACCCTGGGCCCGGCTAAAGAGACGCGAATCCCCGATGGCTGAAAAGATGAATCCCGTGGCTTCCATGGCACGCCCCGGCGTGT
>JANNJF010000709.1:0-3575 GCA_031405715.1 Gammaproteobacteria bacterium
GACCACTGGCTTGCGCCACATAGAGGTTGATTTTTTTAAACTCCACCCGGACCATGGCCGATGAATTGGAAAAACCGGCAGAAACCCCAAACGCGCGCAGGCCCTTGACGATGTCATAGGGTGCAGTATCGATGGAAATCCCGTCGAAATGAATGGCATCGGACGTGAACGCACCTTTCTGTACCAGCCGTGACACTATCTCGTTCGTGTCGCTTTTCACCACCAGCAGGGTCAGGTCGTAGAGACCTTCGGTGTCATCGGGCGGTACTGAATAACTGGAGCCTTCTTGAAAATGCACCAAGGCCACGATGGTTTTGCTGGGATCGAAAGACCAGAGCTTGCAGTGCGAGTAACGCAGCTCTTTGGCCACTCCATGGCCGGCGGGATAGAGTGTGGCATTCATTTTTTCTGCCACGCCTGCACAATCGGCATGGGCCGGGATAGCGCACAACCCCAGAAGAATGAGCGCAATGATTCTCGACATGTGTGTATTACCTTTGGTTATTTTCAGTGTAGCCAAGGTTATTCCTTGCGTCGCTACTTTCACCAACACATCTATCAACCTGCGGACGCCGTCGCCTCATATATCATGACCGCTATAACTCAAACTCCTCCTCATAGACATAGGACTTGCCCTGGCCGTGGCCGAGTGACTGCGCAAAATCGCTCAGGGTGGAAAGAATGCGCTTGGCCATCATGCATCCAGCGGGAAGTGTGCACAGCGATAGGGACCGGGATGGCGGAGTATGCTGAGGCCGAGCAGCCCCAGGGCGATCCGGAAGACGATGACGCCGAGGGTGACGTCCATCGGGAAGGCGTTGGTTGTTGAACTGTCCATATCGGTATTATTTCGTCACGCAAGACCCTTTGTTGTGACAGCGGGCCTTGCGCTCCCCGTTGCGATCGTTTTCTAGTTTTTCATCACCCCGGCCAATGTAAATCGAAAGCGTGTCATTATTTCAAGCCGGAAAAATGCTGGGTTAGTTGCAGCCCCACGCTTTTCGCCATGGCAGCGCCGAAGCGCTCGGCAAAGCGGTCGAGGATATTCTGCTGCACAGTGAAATCCACGATCTCCTCCGCACCGATGACTTCCCGCGCCACATAGCCGGCGCTACCGAACTCATCCACCAGACCCAACTCCTTGGCCTTGGCCCCGGTCCAGAACATACCGCTGAAGAGATCCTTGTCCTTTTTCAGGGCATCGCCGCGGCCTTCTTTCACGGTGTCGATAAATTGTTGGTGTATCTCCTGCAGCATCTTTTGGGCATGCAGACGCGCCTTGGGATCCAGGGGCGAAAAAGGATCCAGCATACCTTTGTTCTCGCCCGCGGTCATAAGACGCCGCTCGATGCCGAGTTTCTTCATGCCATCGACAAAGCCGAAGCCATCCATCAGCACGCCGATGGAGCCGACGATGCTGGCGGGATCGGCGTAAATCTGATCCGCGCCGGCCACGGCGTAATAACAACCGGAGGCGCAGATATCGCCGATCACCGCATACAACGGGGTATCCGGATATTTAGCCCGCAGGCGCTGGATTTCGTTATAGATATAACCCGCCTGTACCGGACTGCCGCCCGGGCTGTTGGTGCGCAGGATAACGCCCACCGTCGCCTTGCTTTCAAACGCGGCGCGCAGGCCAGTAATCACCGTGTCCGCATCGGCGTCGCTATTCGCTTCGATGACGCCGTCGAGGTTAACCAGGGCGGTATAGCGGCTGGCCAGCGCCCCTTCACCCCAGCCGCTGAATTGCGCCATGAACAGCAGGGTCAACAGGTAGAGGGCCAACAACAGTTTGAAGAATATGCCCCAGCGACGGCGCTTACGTTGTTCGTCCAGCGTCGCGGTGGCGAGACGCTCAAGGGTAGTGCGCTCCCACGAACCTTGCTTTTCATTTTCCGGGAGGGAGGATTGCGTGCTGCTGTCGCTCATGCGTGTGTATCCTGACGTTGGTGTTCGGTTTGTGCAGCGCGTACGGGTACTGACTACTCAAGAAGCACGACATCCTGATCGCGGGTGCGCACGACCAGGGCGCTCAGGCCTTTGCCGTTACAGCGACTGCCGGCGCATGCGCCCGATGCGGGATGATAGCGCGCGCCATGGGTCGCGCACACCAAAAATTCCTGGTCGAGGGAAAAGAAATCACCCTCGTTCCAGTCCAGTTGCACCGCCTGGTGGGCGCAGCGGTTCAAATAGGCATACACCGCCCCGCGATAGCGGATGGCGAAGGCCGGCTGTACCCCGTCCACCATGCTGACGGCAAATCGCACACCTTGTCCGCCATCGGTCAGATCCCGTGCGGCGCAGATCACCTCACACGGCCTGACTAAGCGTAGCAAAGCCGGGGCAGGTATGTCGGCGGGTGTGCTCAGCGGATCCATGCGCACACCTGGTCGAAGCTATCGAGACAGGCCAGGGCGCCGTGCCGCATGAGATCGTCCCGGGCATGCACACCGTAGCTCACGCCCAGGCCCGCAACGCCGGCGTTTTGCGCCATTTGCATATCATACGTCGTGTCACCCACCATTAAGGCACGCGCAGGGGCCACGCCGGTGGCTTCCAGTATATCCTCCAGCATCTTGGGATGGGGCTTGGAGTAGGCCTCGTCGGCACAGCGGGTGGCGGAAAAAAGACCGCGCATGGCGGTTTCTTCCAGCACCCGGTCCAGACCCCGACGCGCCTTGCCCGTAGCGACCGCTAGCAGATAGTCCTGGCGATCAAGCTGGCGCAGACCCTGGTCGACGCCGGGAAATAACGGCATGTCTGTCTGGTCCCGGTGCAAAAAATGCTCGCGGTAACGTTCGGTCAGCCGTTCATGCTGTTTTGCGTCCAGGGCGGGGAACAACGCCTGCATGGCCTCTGTCAGCCCGAGACCTATAATATGCCGGATGGCCGCCGTGCCCGGATCGGCTACCCCAACATCCATCGCCGCCGCCGTCATACAACGCACGATCTTGTCGACGGAATCCATCAGGGTGCCGTCCCAGTCAAAAATGATCAGGTCGTATTTCCGGGTCACGCTGTGGTCAGCTCAGCCAGTCGTTCCAGCAACGCGCTCAGATCTGCGGGCAGTGGCGCCGCCACACGCACTTCGCGGCCGGTCTCCGGATGGGCGAAGCGTAGGGAGGCCGCGTGCAGGAACAGGCGCTGCAGTCCGAGGGCGCGCAATTCACGATCAAACAGCTTGTCACCGTATTTATCATCGCCGGCAATGGGTTGACCGATGTGTGCGGCGTGCACCCGCGCCTGGTGGGTACGCCCGGTCAATAGACGTATTTCCACCAGGCTGGCCCCGGAGACCAATTCGTCGCAGGCGGTAAACGTGCGTTGCGGGGTAAAGCGACTGGCGGACTCCTTGCCCTCCGCCGCCACATTGACCCGGCGTTCACCCGAGGCCAAATGGTGTTTTTGCAGGGGTGCGTCGATAACCCGCGCCTGGCCACCCCAGGCCCCGCGTATCAGGGCCAGATACCGCTTGTCCACCTGACCGTCGCGCAGCATGGCATGCAGGGTCAGTAGGGCCGAGCGCTTTTTGGCCACCACCAGACACCCGGAGGTGTCCCGGTCCAGGCGGT
>JANNJF010000710.1:0-1833 GCA_031405715.1 Gammaproteobacteria bacterium
GATCCGCTGGAGTACATACGCCAGTTCCGTACCCGTTACCAGGTGGCCGAGATCGACGGTCTGCCGCGGTTCACCGGCGGGCTGGTGGGCTATTTCGGCTACGACACGGTGCGTGCCATCGAGCCGGTGCTGGGGGCCTGCGCCAAGCCGGACGAGATCGGCGGGCCGGATATCCTGCTCCTGGTGTCGGACGAGGTGGTGGTGTTCGATAACTTGGCGGGCAAACTGTATGTGGTGATCCACGTCAATCCCAGCATCGATCACGCCTACGAGAAGGCGCAACGGCGACTGGACGAGCTGATCGGCCAGTTGCGCAGCGGCCTGCCGGAACATCATTCGCGCATGGCGCCACACAGTGTCAGCGAGGAGGACTTCGTTTCCGGCTTCACCCAGGCCGGGTTCGAGGCGGCGGTGGAAAAATCCAAGGAGTACATCCGCGCCGGCGACATCATGCAGGTGGTGTTGTCCCAGCGTCTGACTTTGCCGTTTGAATTTCCTCCGTTGGACCTGTATCGCGCCCTGCGCACCCTCAACCCGTCTCCTTATATGTACTTCATGGATCTGGGCGATCTGCACGTGGTCGGTTCGTCCCCGGAAATCCTGGTGCGCCTGGAGGACGGCGAGGTCACGGTACGTCCCATCGCCGGTACGCGCCCGCGCGGCCGCGATGCCACTGAGGACCAGCAGCTGGAAAAGGACCTGCTGGCCGATCCCAAGGAACTGGCGGAGCACCTCATGCTGATCGATCTGGGGCGCAATGACGCCGGCCGGGTCTGCCGGATCGGCAGCGTGCGCGTCACGGATAAAATGGTGGTGGAGCGCTATTCCCATGTCATGCACATCGTGTCCAATGTGGTCGGCCTTTTGCACGACGGCATGGACGCCATCGACGTGCTGCGCGCCACCTTTCCCGCGGGCACCGTGAGCGGCGCGCCCAAGGTGCGCGCCATGGAGATCATCGACGAGCTGGAGCCGGTGAAGCGCGGCGTCTATTCCGGCGCCGTGGGGTACATCGGCTGGAACGGTAACATGGACACCGCCATCGCCATCCGCACCGCGGTCATCGCCAACGGCGAGTTGTACATCCAGGCGGGCGCCGGCATTGTGGCGGACTCCGTGGCGCGCAGCGAATGGAATGAGACTATGAACAAGGCACGCGCGGTGTTCCGCGCTGCCAGCCTGGCGGCCGCCGGTCTCGACGGCCAAGGGGAGGGCTGAACATGCTGCTCATGATCGACAACTACGATTCGTTCACCTACAACCTGGTGCAGTATCTGGGCGAGCTCAAGCAGGACGTGCGTGTCTATCGCAATGACCAGATCACCCTTGCCGGCATCGAACAGCTGGCGCCGGAACGCATCGTCATTTCCCCCGGACCGTGCACGCCCAACGAGGCGGGTGTTTCCGTGGCCGTCATTGAAGCGTTTGGCGGCCACATCCCCATCCTCGGTGTGTGTCTCGGACATCAAAGCATCGGCCAGGCCTATGGCGGGCGCATCGTGCGCGCGGGTAAGCTCATGCACGGCAAGACCTCCATGATCCGGCACGATGGCAAAGGCGTGTTCGCCGGGTTGCCAAGTCCCTTCGAGGCCACGCGTTATCATTCCCTGGTGATCGAGCGCGAGACCCTGCCGGATTGTCTGGAGGTGAGCGCCTGGTCCGAGGATGATGACGAGATCATGGGCGTGCGCCACCGCGAGCTTGCGGTGGAAGGGATACAATTTCATCCGGAGTCCATTTTGACGCAGTATGGTCATGAGATGCTGGCCAACTTTTTGAAGATGAAGGTGTGATGTGAAGGTTCCCTCTCCCCCAACGGGGGAGAGGGCTAGG
>JANNJF010000711.1:0-6545 GCA_031405715.1 Gammaproteobacteria bacterium
TGATAGACCTTGCCGATCCAGTTGTTGATCACCGCCTCCGCCGTATCGTGCCAGGTGTTGTCCAGCGACCGGCCGATGAGCGTCTCCGGCAGGTCCGCCGGGGTCTGCCCCGAGGACTTGGCGGCGATCACCCGCTGCATAAATTCTTCCAGAATCGCTTCGGATTTCAGGCCAAAGTAATTCTCCGGAAACGGCGGATAGTCCGGTCGCAGGCCTTTGGAGAACAGTGTCACTTCACGTTTGTATTCCTTCAGCAGGCTGTTGATGTCGTACTCCGGATGACCCTGGAAGAAGACGATGCGAAACAGGTCCTCGCTTACCGCCAGGTGCACGCCGGCGTCCTCGCTCTCCGCCAGCACGTGCAGCCCGGCGGCCGCGAACTGACTGCGGTCGATCTGGTTGAAGCGCGAGTGCGCCACATCGAAGCGTGTATTCACGCCGTTGACCAGTGGATGTTTGCGGTCCATGACGCGGTGCGAATAAACCCCCCAACGCTTGTATCCCAGGTTGCGGCGCTTCTGCGCATATCGGAATTGCAGCACCGCGTGTGTCGCGAGGCACGAACAGATGGTGGAGGTGACATTGGCATAGGCCCAGTCGATCACCTCGATCAGCGGTTCCCAGAAGATTTCTTTGGTCAGATCCGGCTGGCTGACGTTGGCGCCGCTGATGATGAGTGCGTCCAGGCCCTGCGCCTTGATCTGCTCGAAGGTCTCGTAATATTGCTCCACATGCGCCGTGCCCTCGGCCCCGCGTTTCAATTCTTTAAGCGTGAACGGGTGCATATAGAACTGCGCGATCTGGTTGCTCTCGCCCACGAGGCGGAAGAACTGGCGTTCGGTGGCGGCGAGGGCCGCATCCGGCATCATGTTGAGCAGGCCGATATGCAGTTCGCGGATGTCCTGGCGCAGCGCCATGTCGGGTGTCACCACCGTGGCACCTTCCTGCTGCAGGCGCGCGAAGGTGGGTAGTTGGGAGCTGGCTATCAGTGGCATGGTCGGTATCCCCTCGCGATCATCACATCAGGACCGCCGGTCCAGGAGGCTTTCGATGAGTTGCAGGAAACCGGCCTCGTCCTTCACCTGGGCGAGTTCATCGGTGGTGATGCTATAGCCGTAGCGCTCGGCGATGTCCTGATAACGCGGGATGCGCGAATAGAACAGGCGCGGAAACATCCAGCGCACGAAGTCATCCGGGTTGATCTCGGCGACAAAGGCCGCGCCGGTCTCGGTCATATAGACGGCCAGCTGCTGGTCGAGAAACGCCTCGCGGTAATACAGTGGCTTGGGGTCGAGCTCGGCCCGCCGGATGAGCTCGCGCTCGTCACTGGCCGTGGCCTGGATGTAGAGGATCAGGCTATGGTCCGCCAGCACCTGCAGGGTTTCGGCATCGTCCAGTTCACACACGCTGCCACCGGCGTCGTTGACGAAATGCTGGTAGCCATAGATGGTCTGCGCCTTGCGGATGAATTCCGGCACGTCTTTCATGGCGGCGATCTCCGCCACCCGGTGCAGTTCCTGACGGTGCTTGAATTCTGTGTGGCTCAGGCCACCGAGCTCGGGATTGCCCAGCTTGCCGAGAAAACTCGACACCGGCTTGAGATTGTCGACGGTGATGTTGTTGCTGATGAAGATCGAGTCCGAGCGCAGCAGGTCGCGCAGAAACGGGATCTGCATGGCCTGGCCTTTGATGTTGTCCAGGATGGGCTCGTCCAGGTAGCGCGTACCGATGCGGTAGTCGCCCGAGTAGTGGAACCAGTTGCCGCGGCGCAGCAGGTTGGCCAGACGCGTCTTGCCGACCCCGGACATGCCGAGCAGGGTGATGCATTTGTTATCCCAGGATCTGAATTCTTTTCCGCTAAGTCTCACGCCGCCTCCGGTGCTGCCCTTGTGCACCCCATGTACGCCTGATTATGGCTCTTACGGCGGGCACGCCACATGATTATGGCTCTTAGGGTGGGTACGCCACACTAGCTTATGGTTCTTAGGGCGGGCACGCAACACTAGCCTGCCAGAAATCAGGCCAATCGCTCATGCCCCGGGGCCGATGTCCGGCTCCAGACAGATGACTCGTTTTCCCCGCGCCGCGCCGGTATAATCCGCCCACCGCACCTAAACGAACCCCCGCGACGGAACCCATCATGACCACCATCATTCCTATCAAGCCCCTGGGCAGGATCAAACTGACCCCAGAGAACAAATGCGGTTACTGCACCAACTCCACCTGCTGCACCTACCTCACCCAGAACATCGACGCGCCGCGCTCCATGGCGGATTTCGATATGTTGCTGTGGCAGGTGTCGCATAAGAACATGCAGCTGTTCAAGGACGATGACGGCTGGTTTCTCCTGGTGAACAATCCCTGCCTGCACCTGCAGACCGACGGGCGTTGCGGCATCTACGAAACCCGGCCGCAGATCTGCCGCGATCACTCCAATGACAACTGTGAATTCCACGGCATGTCGAAGAAGGACTTTCTGATATTCTTTGAAGGTTACGATGATCTGTTGAAGTACTGCCGCAAGCGTTTCAAGAAATGGGATACACGCTTTACGCAGCCGGAAGAGGCGAAGAGCAAGAAGAGGCGAAGAGCAAGAAGAAGGCCAAGGGCTGATAGTGTAGAAACTATCGACCTTTAGCTCGCGCCCCCTACTTAAAACAGGTACCAGGTGTGGAGTGCGGGGGTTTGCCGTCGCTATTAAAACGCGGGAGCAAGCTCCCGCACTCCCTCTGTATTATTAGGGCATGATCTCGCGAAAACTGCCGAGGGAGCGGAACTCCCCGGCATCTTTCTGCGGCCCTTTGGAGTCGGGATTTTTTATCGCCAGCAATTGCGCGATGCCATAGTGCTGGGCCGAACGCAGTACCGGCAGGCTGTCGTCGATGAGCAGGGCATGGTCTTTGTCAAACGACTCCACTGCCTGCATTTTTTCCCAGAAACCCAGGTGCTCCTTGGGCAGGCCGAGATCGTGGGAGCAGACGACGGCATCAAAATGGCCACCCAGCTGGGTGCGCTCCAGTTTCAACGCCAGACTTTTGCCGTGGGCGTTGGTGACCAGCACGATGCGCTTGTCCTGCGCACGCACGGCATCGAGAAATTCGATCACGTGGGGATGCACCGCGATGAGGTGGTCTACCTCGGCCTTTAACAGCGCAATATCCAGTCCCAGTTCCCGTGTCCAGTAATCCACGCAGTACCAGTCGAGGGTGCCTTCCGCCTGGCGGAAGCGGGGGAAGAGTTGCGCGCGCGCGGCGTCCAGGGACAAGGCGTGTTTTTCCGCGTAGCGTTGCGGTACGTGTACCTGCCAGAAGTGGTTGTCGTAATGCAGGTCCAGGAGGGTGCCGTCCATGTCCAGGAGTACGGTATTGATTTGTGGCCAGCTGATCATGGGTGCGCCTATACGAAGGTTGTCGGTGGGCGGTGGTAGTATTGATGCCGCGGGTGGGGTTTTCAACCCGGGACGGGCCGCCGAGGGTATCATTATAATAATACAGCCGGTAGCCGGGAAGCGGTTGTCCATCAGGAGAGTGCGGTGAATCTTTACTTGCGTCTGTTGCGGGTGCTTTTTATGCTGCCCTTTCTCCGGCAGCGCGGTCTGCTGGAGGCCTCACGCATCGCTTTTCGTGTGTGGCCGACGGATTGCGATCTCAATATGCACATGAACAACGGACGCTATCTGACCTTTATGGATCTCGGTCGGGTGCATTTGCTGGGCCAGACCGGGCTGTGGCGGCCGATGTGGCGCAACGGCTGGTTCCCGGTGTTGGGGGCGGCGGAAATCAATTACATCCGGCCCATCGATCCGTTGCAGAAGTTTGACCTTGTCAGCCGTTTGTTGACCTGGGATGAAAAATACTTTTATATCGAACAGCGTTTCGAGGTGGGGCGCCGGTTGCATGCCATCGCCATGGTCAAGGGCGTATTTCTTGCGGGCCGCACGCGGGTGGATAGCAACGCGGTGCTGGACGCCATCGCCCCAGGATTTGTGCCCCCGGAGATGCCCGAGTCCATCCGCCACTGGAACGCGCTGACGACGCTCAAGAAACAAACTGCACCCGACCACGGAAAGCCGATCGACCCATGAATGCACCCGCCTGTCCGCTGTGTGACCCCCAGTCCGAGGGCGTGTTGTGGCGCGACGATCTGCTGCGTGTCATTCTGGTGGACGATGCGTCCTATGGAGGATTTTGCCGGGTGATTCTGCACCGGCACGTAAAAGAGATGACCGATCTGGCAAGCGTGGAACGCTCACACATCATGCGCGTGGTATTCGCCGTGGAGCAGGCGCTGCGTGATCTCTTGCAACCGGACAAGATCAATCTGGCGTCCCTCGGTAATCAGGTGCCGCACCTGCACTGGCATGTGATTCCACGCTTCGTGGACGACGCGCATTTTCCCGATCCCATTTGGGCCGCGGCCCGGCGCGCGGCGCGCGCGCGGGTGGTGGATGTCGATGCGTTGCGCAGTGTGATCGGCCAACATTTGTCGTTACCCTGAGCCGTTGTTTTTGTAGGGTTCGAGGTGAGAGCGGGGTTAGCGCCCGCGCGCCCAGGCCTCCGCCGCGTCCGCATCGGTGAAGGTTTGTGTATCGGCGTCGGTAAAGGCGGTGCCGAGCCAGCTCAGCCAGGGGGTCCATTGGTCGTCCGTGATCACCGCAATGCGCGCGAAGTCGTGCGGATGGCTGCGGGTGAACTTGATGTCCTCCCACACGACGTCGAGGGTGAATCCGGCCATTTTGCGCAGGTCGAGCAGCAGATTCAATTTATGCTGGGCCTGGAGCTTCTTGGTGATGGCCTGCTCCAGCTCGCGGTAATCCGCCAGCGTCAGCTCGGCGAACACGCCGGCCTTGAGCAGGTTTTTTTCTTCCTGAACGACGATCATGATATCTGCTCCGGTGGTGGGAGTTTGTAAAAGTATAGAATAGAGCCCGGGAGTCACACAGTGTAACCAGCCCCGCCGTGGGAGTATAGCGGGCAATGCCGGTGGGGAGTATTGTTAAACCGACAATAAAGTTAATCCGTCGTGCACGACCGGACACCATGACCCGAAAACCGAACGTCACCCACAGCACCGCCCTCGCGCACACCCGTTTGTTCCATATCGAGCAGGTGGATCTGCATTTTCCCAATGGAACCAAGGTGCAGTGGGAACGATTGCACAGCACCAGCCCCGGCGCGGTGCTGGTGGTGCCGATGCTGGATGCGAACACCGTGCTCATGATTCGCGAATACGCCGCCGGCGTCGAGCGTTACGAGCTCGCCCTGCCCAAGGGCCGCATGGAGGCCGGCGAACTGCCGGAGGCGGCGGCCAACCGCGAGATCATGGAGGAGATCGGTTACGGCGCGCGGCGTATCCGCCTGGTCAAATCCATGACCTTGGCCCCCGGTTATTTCAGCCACATCACCCACGTGCTGCTGGCGGAGGATCTGTACGCGGAAAAACACGACGGCGACGAGCCCGAGCCCATCGAGGTGGTGCCGTGGTCGCTGGACCGGTTGGGTGAATTGTGTGCGCTTGCGGATTGCACCGAGGCGCGTTCCATCGCGGCGTTGTATATGGTGCGTGAGTTATTGCGGTCGGGGGATGGCTGATCTATATGTTTAGGGGCTCTATCAAATTTATATAACAAAGCAAGGAACGACAGCATGACAAGGCAAGACAGCTGTAAATATCTGGAAGAGGTGGTGGTCATCGCCGCAGACGCCGGCCGGCGCATCCTCGAGGTGTATGAACGCAGTTATGCGGTCAGCGACAAACACGATGGCTCGCCGTTGACCGAGGCCGACAGCCTGGCGCATAACCTGATCGTCGAACGCCTGACGCATATGACACCGGACATCCCCATCCTGTCCGAGGAGTCCGCCGCCGTGGACTACGCGGCGCGTTCCCAGTGGCACACCTTCTGGTTGGTGGACCCCCTGGATGGCACCAAGGAATTCATCAACCACAACGGCGAATTTACCGTCAACATCGCGCTGATCGTTGAGGGACGACCGGTGTTGGGTGTGGTGTATGTACCAGTGACGGACACGACCTATCTCGCCTGTATCGGGCTCGGCGCATTCAAACAGGTCGCCCGCCAGCGCCATATCATCCACGCCTCCAGCTATAACGGCGGCAAGGCCACGGTGGTGGCGAGTCGCTCCCATCGCGGTGACAAGCTGGAGGATTTCCTGGCGCAGCTCAAGACGCGTGAGGGCGCATCCGGGGCGCAGTCCTTCCAGGAGTCCCGTCGGCGCTTCCGCCCTTGGTGTTAGTGCTTGACTTCACGCGCCCGCTCCGACCGCCGGCGCCGCCTGGTCAAACGTCCTGAGCACGTTGTAGAACGAGTCTCGTTCGGCGGGCTGCTTCCCTGCTCCGCGAATCAGGGCCAGCACCTGGTCGAGCGTCATCCCCTGCGGTGTATGCGCACCAACAGCGTGATAGATCTTCTCGCGTACAACCGTTCCTTCGAGGTCGTTGACGCCGTAGTGCAGCGCGATTTGAGACAGGAAGGGTGTGACCATGATCCAGTGCGACTTGATGTGCCTGAAGTTGTCGAGGAA
>JANNJF010000712.1:0-4901 GCA_031405715.1 Gammaproteobacteria bacterium
GGGAAAAAGGCATGATTATCCCCCTCACCCTAACCCTCTCCCCCGAAAGACGCGGGCCCCCTTCGGGGAGGCAAAAATCGCACGGAGAGGGGACTTGTTGAGAGGCTCCCTAGCGTGACAAACCCACCCGGCCAAGACGCATGCGGTCTTACGCGTGGCATCTTCTAATAATGCCGCTTTTGTGCCCGGAAAGGCAGACCTTTTGCGCAGGATGAAATATCAGAGGATGCTTATAAGTCTGAGTGCACAGCGGCGTACGGTGCTGCAATACCGGGCGTGATGCCAGGCACAGACGGATGACGGCCATGGGATGGCGTGTATCGTTGCTGACGCAGGTCCGGACGACGGATCGTGCGCGTCTGGCACATGGCCAATGCTGGCAAACCCTAACCTACCACTCCCCGCGCGGAACCCAGGGCCTCATGGACCGATGGCAAGAAACGAGCTGGCCACGCCCTTGACGATGAACTCCACGGCGATGGCCAGCAGGATCATGCCCATGATACGCGTCGCTATGCGCGTGCCGGTCACCCCGAGCTTGTCGAACAACGGATTGGCCAGACGAAACATGGGATAGAGCATCAACACCGCCAGCAGGATCACCGCCGTGAGCGAGAGGTCGCTCGACAGGCTTTTCTGCTGTTGGGACAGCAATATCACCGTGGTAATGGCGCCGGGACCGGACAACATGGGGATGGCCAGGGGCACAATGGAAAAATCCTCCTTTTCCAGGCCCTCCTCCCCTTCGGCGGTACTGGTCTGGATGCGCGAGGGATGGGCGTGCAGCATGGACCAGGACATGGACGCGATGATCAGGCCGCCGGCCACCTGAAAGCTCGGCAGCTCCACACCTAATATACGGAACAGATACATGCCACTCCACTGGAAAAACAACAGGGTGGCGAGTACCGCCAATAGGGTCCGGCGAAGTGCCCACTCACGCGCCGTGGCGGACATCTCCGCGGTCAGGGTGACATACACGGGCAACACGCTAAAAGGCGTTAGTATGGTCATGAGGGAGACCAGCTGTTTACCCAACTGCGCGTATTCAATTTCCATAATCGTATTTCCCGGATTGATGTCAGTCACAGCCAGCCCCGGTAACCCCAGCCCCATCCACTTTCCCGCGCCGCGCTGGCCCGAAGGGCGCCGTTCGCTGGAAAGCCGGCTTATGTGGCCAGGGTTGACTATGTTATATTAGTATACAGCTGTATTTTCGCCTGCCCGTGTATTTCTCGTGGCATCCACGCTTGCCCTAGCACGCCCAGGCAACGATATTTTTATCGGGACCGAAACAAAGTGGATAAAAAACTCTTACGCGTCATAGTCATCGATGATTCACCGGATGACGCTGAGCTCGTGAACGCGGCCCTGCGCCACGCCGGCCATCGGGTCAAGACCCAGCGCGTCCAGGATATCGCCAGTCTCAACCAGACCCTGGGCAAAGGCGAGTGGGATGCGGTTATTTCGGAAAACGATGTACCGAATCTCGCTGTCAGCGCCACCCTGGACACGTTGCGGCGCGCTCAATTAGACATCCCCTTCATTGTCTTTACCGGCAGTCTCAGCGACGAGGATCTGACCGCATTGATGCGCGACGGCGTGCACGACATCGTCTTCAAGAACCAGGCCGCACGCCTGGCACCGGTACTGGAGCGTGAACTGCACGCCGCCCAGACCCGGCACCAATGCCATTCCGCCGCGCTGGCGTTGCGCGAACTCGAAAGCAAGCATCGAGCCCTCATGGACGGCTCGCAGGAGGCGGTCTGCTACAGCCACGACGGCATGCATACCTCAACCAACGCCGCCTATCTGGCCTTGTTCGGTTATCAGTCGAAGGAAGAGCTGGAAGAAGTGCCGGTGCTGAACCTGATCGACAAAAGCGATCAGGCCAAGATCAAGGAGTACCTGCGCAAACCGGATAAAGACAAGCTCACGGCGAAACCGCGCGAGTGCACCGCCATCCGCAAAAACGGCGAACGTTTTCCGGTGCAGATCACCCTCTTCCTTATCGACCTGGGCGACGAAAGCATGCTCCAGATAGTCGTCACCGACCTGTCGAAACACAAAAAAAACGAAAGCAAGATCCAATACCTCAACCAGCACGACCCGCTCACCGGACTGTGCAACCGCCATTTCTTTCTGCAGGAATTGGACAAGGTCGTGGCCAAGGCCAAGGCCGGCGGCGGCCACAGCAACATGCTCTATCTCAATCTGGAACAACTGGGACGCATCAACACCGAGCTCAGCTACGCCGCCGGTGACCGCCTGTTGTTCAAGGTGGCCAAGCTGCTGCGTGACAAGGTACGCGAGCAGGACCTGGTGGCGCGTTTCGGTGGCGATGAATTCACCCTGCTACTGCCGGATGTCGACGAAAACAGCGCGCGCGCCAGCGCCGACGATATCCTCAAGACGATGAAAAAATTAAGTCTCTCCGAAAACGGAAAAGACCATCAGTGCCATTGCAGCATCATTGTCACCCCCATCGATGCCGGCAGTGAAAGTGCCCAACAGGTATTGACCCGGTCTTACCGCGACTACGCCGCGGCCCGCCAGCCCCCGCCGCCGGCGGCCCAGGCACCACAGACCCAACCGCCCGCGGCAAGATTCGCGGCCCAGGCGGAATCCTCACCGGCCGACAGCGCCGCGCTGGCCTCGTGGAAACAGTGCATCCGCTCGGCCCTCGACAGCGATAGGCTGCAGCTGATGTTCCAACCCATCGTCAACCTGCATGGCGATCCGACGGAGGCGTATGAAGTGCTGTTGCGCATGCGCAACGAGCAAGGCGAGATCCAAACCGCCGCGGAATTCATGCCGGCCGCCGAGCAGCTTGGCCTGAGCCAGGAAATAGACCACTGGGTCGTCAAACACGCCATCGCCGCCCTCAAACAACACCACCAGGCCGGCACGCACACCGATTTCTTTATCAATCTTTCCGTCATGGCGCTGAAAGACGAGACCCTGGCCCTGCTCATTACGAAATCCCTCAAGGAAGCCGGGCTCAAGACCAGCGCGCTGGTATTTGAAATCCGTGAAGACATCCTGGTGGAACACCCGCGCGACGCGTTCACCTTCATCAGCTCCCTGAAAAGACTCGGCTGCCGCTTCGCGGTGGATAATTTCGGTGTCCGCCTGAGCGCCTTCGGCCAGATCCAGAAACTCGATATCGACTTTCTCAAGCTCGACGGCTCGCTGATCGAGAACCTGACCAACGACCCCGTCAGCCAGACCATCACCCAGGCCCTGTTCCAGATCGGCAAGGCCATGAAAAAAGGCATCATCGCCAAGTCGGTGCAGGATGCGGAAAGTCTGGCGCTGCTGTGGAATTACGGCGCGGACTACGTGCAGGGCAACTATTTCCAGCCCCCCTCGCAGAATCTCGACTATCAGTTCTCCGGCGAGTCCATCGACTCCGACCAGGCCGTGGCCGGCTGGGCCAAAACCATCGGCTGACCCCGGAGTGCGGGGGCTCGCCCCCGGTTAATGTGTAGTGCCCTACCTATAGCCATTAAAGCGGCGGCTCGCCGCCGCACTCCACACCATCATGCACGGCTTGTCAGCGCCCGTCTCCGATAGTACCCTTTCCGCTTTCCTCTGGCCGACACCTGGACACACCACCGACCCATGACGCTCCAATATATCTACACCATGCACCGCGTGGGCAAGGTCGTACCGCCCAAGCGCGAAATCCTCAAAGACATCTCGTTGTCGTTCTTTCCCGGCGCCAAGATCGGCGTGCTCGGCCTGAACGGCTCGGGCAAATCCACCTTGTTGCGCATCATGGCCGGTATCGACAAAGACCATAACGGCGAGGCCCACCCGGCGGCCAACATCAAGATCGGCTACCTGTCCCAGGAACCGCAACTCGACCCGAAGAAAGACGTGCGCGGCAACGTGGAAATCGCCGTGGCGGAAACCAAGGCGCTGCTCGACCAGTTCAACGACATCAGCATGAAGTTCGGCGAACCCATGAGCGACGATGAAATGAACAAGCTCATGGAGGAACAGGGCCGGCTGCAGGAAAAAATCGACACCGCCGGCGCCTGGGAGCTGGACCGCAAGTTGGAGATCGCCGCCGATGCCCTGCGCCTGCCCCCGTGGGACGCGGACGTCACCAAACTCTCCGGCGGCGAACGCCGGCGCGTGGCGCTGTGCCAACTGCTGCTGTCCACCCCGGACATGCTGTTGCTGGACGAACCCACCAACCATCTGGACGCGGAATCTGTGGCGTGGCTGGAGCGCTTCCTGCACGGCTACCCCGGCACCGTGGTGGCCGTGACCCACGACCGCTACTTCCTCGACAACGTCGCCGGCTGGATCCTGGAACTCGACCGCGGCCACGGTATCCCCTGGGAGGGCAATTACTCCTCCTGGCTGGAGCAAAAGGAAAAGCGCCTGGAGACGGAGGAAAAAACCGAAACCGCCCGCATGCGCGCCATGAAACAGGAGCTCGAGTGGGTGCGCACCAATCCCAAGGGCCGGCACGCCAAGAGCAAGGCACGCATTGCACGCTACGAGGAGATGGCCTCGCAGGAGGCGCAGACGCGCAATGAAACCAAGGAAATCTTCATCCCCGCGGGCCCACGCCTGGGGGACCTGGTGGTGGAGGCCAGCGGTATCACCAAAAGTTTCGGCGACCGTCTGCTGATCGACAACCTGTCGTTCAACCTGCCGCGCGGCGGTATCGTCGGCATCATCGGCCCCAACGGCGCCGGCAAGACCACCCTGTTCCGCATGATCACCGGCCTGGAAAAACCCGACGCCGGTGAAATGCGTATCGGTCCCACGGTGCAACTGGCCTACGTCGACCAGAGCCGCGACACCCTGGATGGCAACAAGACCGTGTGGCAGGAAATCTCCGACGGCCAGGACAATATTCTCCTGGGCAAGATGGAGGTCTC
>JANNJF010000713.1:0-2777 GCA_031405715.1 Gammaproteobacteria bacterium
CCGCTGCGCTGGACCACGGGTAATTTTCGGGCTCTCGCACCATCTTCGCCCTGACGGGGTTGCGTTCTACGTAGCGCACTGCCGCCCATAGGTAGTTCTCATCCAACGGCGAAGAAAAGAACCGTCCCTGCCAGACGTGTCCTTTCCATGCCCGTTCACGATTTATTCGCTGGGCATAGCGCATATGCAAGGGTTTGAAGACGCGCTGCAGGCCGTCCTCGACACGGGGGACCGCAATGATATGAACGTGGTTGGTCATCAAACAATAGGCCAGGATATCGACTGCGTGTTGATCGCAGTATTCCCTCAACCAGTTGAGATAGACCTTGCGATCTGCTTCCGTAAAAAACACGTCTTCACGACGATTTCCCCGCTGGGTGATGTGATGGGGCACGCACGCGAAGACGGCTCGGGCGAGTCTGGGCATGGGTAGAATGTAGCCTCTCTGGTAGAAATAAAGGTTGGCGTCCTCCTTCACCCTTTTCATGATGTTACTGGGATAATACAAATTTAAGGAATCGTGGGGCTGAGGTCTACAGTCAATTTGCGGTATGGCGTTAGGATGGGTGAGTGTCTTATACTTTTTCTGATATGCTGAACATGTTTCTAGAAATATTTAGGGTAGCGTCCCCAATCGTCCCCAATCGATGCGCCGATCAGGGTACGGGTGATGGAGGGGTGCCTGGTGTTGACGGTGGATAGCGAGCCGTACGGGGAAGACTGAGGTGGGGACTGGCAACGCAGGATATGGGTTGCAGTCCGGTAGTCGATGCCGCACAGATAAATAAATCTGTCCCGGTTTTATGTGCTCGCGGTTTTAGTACGGAGAAATTTATCCGCAAGCTTGAGAAGATCGCGGGACGTACG
Source organism: Gammaproteobacteria bacterium (assembly GCA_031405715.1). GTDB lineage: Bacteria > Pseudomonadota > Gammaproteobacteria > Acidiferrobacterales > UBA6901 > JANNJF01. Next base: position 868 of record JANNJF010000713.1, read on the forward strand.
TTGCAGACTCGATCGCCTGGGCGCCCCAGGAGAAATGACGATGGGTTGGAGAAATAGGGTAGCGTCCCCCAATGGCGTTTGAGAAATAGGGTAGCGTCCCCCAATGGCGTTTAGCCACCAGGGCGGACGAGGCCAAAGACCCATGATATACTTACAGGCAAGTCATACAGCGAGACTCCTTCCATGCACGATGCCAACCGCAAACAGCAGGCCCACGCCCTGATCGATAAACTCCCCGACAACGCCACGTGGGACGATATGATGCGTGAACTCTACGAACACCAGGCGATCGAACGGGGTTTGGCCGATAGCGATGCCAACCGCGTCACCGATAACAAAACCATTCGCGCCCACTACGGTCTGCCGGAATAATGAAGGTTGTATTGACCGATCGCCTGATGTATCGACTCAAGAGTGATCGCATCGATATCATCGCCGTCTTCCACGGAGCCCAACAATTGCCCGAATCGTTGTAACACTCCGTATAGATAAATAAAGCTGTCCCGGTTTTGTCCCTGGAATTTAAACGAGGTGATCCATGGCCACACCCAAGCAAGCCGCTAAAGAGTTGATCGAGCACCTGCCCGACCAAGCCTCCTGGAATGACATCATGTATGAGCTGTACGTGAAGCAGAAGATCGAGGCGGGCCTGAAGGCCGTAGCCGAAGGCCGCACCGTTCCGCACGAGGAAGTGAAACGCCGATTGATGGATAAAAAGCAGCACGGATGAGGATTACCTGGTCGGACGTTGCCGAGGCCGATCTCGACGATCTCTACGATTACATCGCCCGCGATGTCCCCTACTACGCTGAACAGTTTGTCGATCGATTGATCGAAGCCATCAGCTTACTAAAAGATCATCCACGACTCGGGCGACGGGTGCCGGAAGCGGAAGAGCGCGAGGACGTGCGTGAACTGATCTTTCAGAGTTACCGTATCATTTACCTGGCCGAAGCCGAGCAAGTGCACATACTGACCGTGATCCACGGCAGTCGCGATTTGGGCGGGCAGGTGGCGAAGCCGTGGGATGTCGGATAAGCCAGGGACACAACTTCACTTTACCCCGCATCATTCAGACTTGTGTCGTTTCCTTTCTCTCAGTTCGCGAATCACGCAATTCCAATAGTGCACAGCATGCGGATTCCGGCAAAGCCGGGCCGGCATTCCGGATGATGCCGGGCCACTGTTCCGGCGAAGTCGGTTCTGGGAATGCCGCCGGCCGGCAGTGCCGTGTGCGGACGGATCAGCTAAGGGCGAGATCCACCGGCACCAGCGGTTGTGCCGCATCACTGAAGCGTCGCCACATGTCGCGGTAGGTGATACCCGTTTCGGGATGACGTTCGTTCGGCGCGATTTCCGCCAGCGGACACAGCACGCAGGCGTATTCATCGATTTCCGTACGCGGCAACTGGTGTGTGCCGTCATGCACTACCAGATCGCCGTACAGCAGGATGTCCAAGTCGAGGGTGCGTGGGCTGAAGCGCACGCCGTTGCGTACCCGACCACTGCGTTGTTCGATGTCGGCCAGGATGTCACTGAGCTGTGCCAGCGTGTCTTGTGTATCGAATCCCGCCACCAGGTTGTAAAAATCATCCCCCTCGAAACCGATGGCGCGCGACGCGTAGACCGTCGACAGGGTCAGCGGTGCATAGTGCGCCGCCAGTGCCTGCACGCCCTGGCGGATGTGTTGGTCTTTGTCGATATTGCTGCCGATGCTGACGTAGACCCGCGGCATTCAGGGCTTCCCGTGGGTGGGCGCGCTGCGTTCGACGATCACCCCTACGTCGGTGGCGCCGCGGATCGCGCCCTTTTTGTTGACCTTGACGCGCACCCATTGCACCTTGAATTCGTCCAGGATCAGCTGGGCGACTTTTTCCGTCAGGGTCTCCACCAGCTGAAACTGGGCGTCG
>JANNJF010000714.1:0-3967 GCA_031405715.1 Gammaproteobacteria bacterium
ACCCAAACCCAAACCCAAACCCAAACCCAAACCCAAACCCAAACCCAAACCCAAACCCAAACCCAAACCCAAACCCAACCGGCCCAAAAACAACTCCCTGGTGCTGTGAAGGTGAGCTTTTAGCATCCGCGGCCGTCCCCATGGCCTTGGCGTTCAGGCGGCGCGCCTCTCCCACGGATGCTGCTTCGTCGCTAGCTCACCTCGCAACCACCCGCAAAGCGGGTCGTTGCGTTACGCCGCATCATCCACCATGACCATTTCGAAATCCGCCTTGGCCACCCCGCAATCGGGGCAGGCCCAGTCTTCCGGGATATCCTCCCAGCGGGTGCCGGCCTGGATGCCGTCTTCCGGCATGCCCACGGCTTCGTCATAGATGTAACCACAGACCACACATTGCCATTTTTTCATGTTGAATTCTCCGATAGTAAATTAGATTGGGTTAGGACTGCACGCGCGCGAGGGTATCGCGGTAGTGCTGGGCATGCCGCTCTTCGACCTTGGCCAACGCGGCGAAGCGCTTGGCGGCCTTTTCCAGGGTGGCGCGGAAGTTGGCGGCGTGTTCCTTCGATTCCATGATCTGCTCGTCGAGCTCGCGCACTGCGGCGTCATTGCCCTCCTGCACCGCCGCGTGCCGGAACGCCGGGTACATCTCGGTGTACTCGTAGGTTTCACCGGCAATGGCCATGTCGAGGCAACGGCTCACATCCATGGACGTCTTCGGATAGAGCAGGTCCAGGTGACCGAAGGCGTGCTGCACTTCCTGAGCAGCGGTCTCTTCGAATACGCGCGCGGTCTCAACGTCGCCCGCAGCCCGGCAGATGCGGGCGAAATACAGATATTTGATATGCGCCATGGACTCGCCGGCGAAGGCCGACTCGATGTTCTTGATGGTTACCGATGGTTCGTTGTTCATAGTATGCACCTCGTGAGTTAGTTTGCCGTCGCTGTGTGTGCAGCGTTCAGGGGCAATGCTAGGCTGCGTGAGGCGATTGATCTAATTGATTGTTAATATTGAGTAGATAGTTAATACCTATCAGTTAGGTATTGACCGCCGGTAGGTCGAGCAGCGTGAGACAGGCGGCGTGGCTGGCCAGTATCGACTGGCGCACGGCCTCGATGGCCGCCGCCCGCGGAAAGCTCTGGCGCCAGGCCCGCGCCACGCGCCGGGTGGGGGCGGGCGGGGCGAAGGGCCTTATCGCCAGCAGCCTTTTCTCGGCGCTGCTACTGGCGGCGGAGCTGCACGGCAACACGGTGATGCCCGCACCGGAGGCGACCATGTGGCGGATGGTTTCGAGGGAGCTGCCCTCCAGGGTCTGCTGCATGCTGCCCTGGCCGGTACGACTCGAACGGTTCAGCGCCGGGCAGACCTTGAGCACCTGGTCGCGGAAGCAGTGGCCGCTGCCGAGCAGCAGCAGGTTTTCCTCCGGCAGGTCGACGGCCTTGACGGATTTTTTCTTGACCCAGGCATGTTTGGCGGGCAGGGCGACGACGAAGGGCTCATCGTATACCGGCTGGGTCAGAACCCCCGGCTCGGCAAACGGCAGCGATATCACGATGACATCCAGATCGCCGTGGCGCAGGCGTTCGCTTAAGTCGGCGGTAAAACTTTCCACGATCAGCAGGGGCATGCGCGGCGCGCGCTTGCGCAGGGCCGGTATCAGGTGTGGCAGCAGATACGGGCCGATGGTGTAGATGACGCCGAGGCGCAGCGGTCCGTCCAGCGGGTCCTTGCCTTGTTGCGCCAACTGTTTGATCACCTCGACCTCTTCCAGTACCCGCTGGGCCTGGGCGACGATCTGTGCGCCTAAGGCGGTGACGCTGATCTCGTTCGACCCGCGCTCGAACAGGGTGACGCCGATTTCCTCCTCCAGCTTGCGCACCGCGACGCTCAGGGTGGGTTGGCTGACAAAACAGGCCTCGGCGGCGCGCCCGAAGTGGCGCTCGCGCGCCACGGCGACGATGTAACGCAGTTCGGTCAGGGTCATGCGGCCATGATAACCGCAGTCACCGGCTTTCGACAAAGACCGTCCGGCCAGGGCTGAGCAAGACAAAAGACACGATGACGGTTTGGGATCGGGGTATAATCGCTTGAAGCAAGTACAAACCTTCTCCCTTTAACCGACAATAGAGCAACGGTCGAGCATGGTCAGCGTTACAGGAAAATATTCCGGCATCAGCAGCAAGGACGCCATCGAACTGGAGGCGTGGTTGAAGACCATCGCCCCGGGCCGGTCGGAGGCGGATGTCGAGTTCATCCGGCGCGCCTGTATGTTCGCGGCGAATGCGCATACCGGCCAGACGCGGGTGTCGGGTGAGCCCTATTTTCATCACTTCCTGGCGGCGGCCGCTACCCTGGCGGAACTGCGCCTCGACCACGAAACCATCGCCGCCGCCATCCTGCACGATGTGGTGGAGGATACCCAGGTCAAGCTGGAAGAGATTGAAAAGGAATTCGGCAAGCGCGTGGCCACGCTGGTGGATGGTGTCACCAAGATGGACGTGATCCAGACCTTTCATGGTCAGACCGAACGCAGCACCCGGGAGCATGCCCAGGCGGAAAGCCTGCGCAAGATGCTGCTGGCCATGGCCGAGGACGTGGGGGTGGTGCTGATCAAGTTGGCCGACCGCCTGCACAACATGCGCACCCTGGATTCCTTGCCGCAAGAGAAGCAGCAGCGCATCGCGCGCGAGACCATGGACATCTTCGCGCCGCTTGCCAACCGTTTAGGCATCTGGCAGCTCAAGTGGGAGCTCGAGGATCTGGCGTTCCGCTATCTCGAACCGGTGGCCTATCGGCAGATCGCCGACATGCTCGCCGAGCGTCGCATCGATCGCGAACAATACATCGAGCGCTTTGTGCATACGCTATCGGACGAGTTGAAGCTGGCCGGCATAGCCGCCGATATCTCCGGCCGGCCGAAACACATCTATGGCATCTGGCGCAAGATGCAGCGCAAGGGCAAGGACTTTCAGCATATCTTCGACGTGCGCGCGGTGCGCGTGCAGGTCGCGAGCGTACGCGATTGTTATGCCGCCCTCGGCATCGTGCACACGCTGTTTACGCACATCCCCGGCGAGTTCGACGATTACATCGCCACGCCCAAGGAAAACAACTATCGCTCGATCCATACCGCAGTGATCGGTCCCGACGGCAAGACGGTGGAGGTGCAGATACGCACCCACGATATGCACCAGCAATCGGAGCTCGGCGTGGCCGCCCACTGGCGTTACAAGGAGGGCGCCAAACAGGACACTGGCTTCGACCGCAAGATCACCTGGCTGCGGCAGCTGCTGGAGTGGAAGGACGAAGTGGCCGAGGCGAGCGATTTTGTCGACCAGTTCAAATCCGAGGTGTTCAGCGAGCGTGTCTACGTATTCACGCCCAAGGGCAACATCGTCGACCTGCCGCAGGGCGCCACACCCCTCGACTTCGCCTACGACATTCACACTGAGGTCGGTCACCGCTGTCGCGGCGCCAAGGTCAACGGCCACATCGTACCGCTCACCTATGCCCTCAAGACCGGTGAGCAGGTGGAGGTGCTGACGGTGAAGGAGGGCGGGCCCAGTCGCGATTGGGTGAGCCCGCACCTGGGTTACCTGCATACCTCCAAGGCGCGCAGCCGCGTGCAGCAGTGGTTCAAGCAACAGAACTACGACAGCAGCGTGTCTGCCGGGCGCGCCGGTCTGGAACGCGAATTCCATCGTCTGGGTTTCAGCGACATCAACCACGAGAAGCTGAGCTCGCGTTTTGGTTTCAGCAAAGTGGACGATTTTCTCGCCGCCATCGGGCGTGGTGAGATCAGGTCCGGCCAGATCATGTCGGCGGCGCAGGAGATCGTCGAGCCGAAAACAAAAACCGCGCCTCCCCAGGTGCAGGCACGCGGCCCTTCCCAGCAGGGCGGGCCTTCCGGTATCACGATCCAGTCGAGCCCTTCGACGATGTGCGGCTGGTAGTACGCCTTGACCC
>JANNJF010000715.1:0-2478 GCA_031405715.1 Gammaproteobacteria bacterium
GTCGTTCGACCTCAATTTCAGCGCAGGGGCATTGGCTCAGCACTGCTCGCCCTGGTAGTTGAGAAATGTCGCGGCGTTCCAATCTACGGTACGCCGTTTGAAGACACCCGAGACTTCTTTCTGGAAAGAGGCTTTCGAATACCAAAACGCGCCATGTCCGTAGTATCAATGCGCAATGGGGCCTAATAAATAAATGGGGACAGATTTAATTACGACTGGAATAGAGAGAGTTGAATGAGTCGAAGTCAATTTAGAATAAAATCGCCTAACATCCCCCGGTGTCAGGATAGTTGTCGCCTCACCCGATTGTATCAAACCATAGACCTGGGGCGGAAAGTAATGAGCAATGAATCGTTATTCACCCGAGCGTAAGGCCGCCGTACTGAAGAAGTTATTACCACCCCTAAGCCTGTCGGTGGCAGAACTCTCCCAGCAGGAAGGCATTTCCGATGTCACCCTGTACACTTGGCGCAAACAAGCCAAGGCAAGAGGTGAGGTCGTGTCGGGAAGCGGAAAGGTGCCGGAGGACTGGCCAGCGGAAGCAAAACTGGCGGCGGTGATCGAAACCGCCACCCTGTCGGAGGTAGAACTGAGCCAGTATTGCCGGGAAAAGGGGCTCTACCCAGAACAGGTCAAGGCGTGGCGACAGGCCTGCATCACGGGGCAGCAATCGGCCACAGAACTCAAACAGACGGAACGCGAACAAACCCGGGCCGACAAGAAGCGCATCCGCGAACTGGAGCGCGAGCTCCGGCGCAAGGACCGGGCCCTGGCGGAGACCGCGGCACTGCTGGTACTGCGAAAAAAATTGAATGCCCTCTGGGGAAACGACGACGGGGACAGTTAACACCCCTCCCAGAGCGGCAACAACGAGTCGAATGGATCAATGAAGCCATCCAAGCCGGCGCGCGCAAGGCACAGGCCTGCGCCGAGGTGGGGCTAACACTGCGCACACTACAGCGCTGGACGGAGAAGGATGAGATGAAAGTGGACGCCCGCACGACAACAGCAAGACCCGAACCCACCAACAAACTGAGCGTGGCCGAGCAGCGCGCCGTGCTGGAGCTGTGCAACCGCCCGGACTATGCACACCTGCCTCCCAGCCAGATCGTACCGCGACTGGCGGACGACGGCGTCTACCTGGCCTCGGAGTCCACGTTCTACCGGGTGCTCAAGGCCCATGACCAGCACCACCGGCGGGGACGCGCACAAGCGCCACGTCACCTCATGCCGCCGACCAGCTACACCGCCACGGCGGCCAACCAGGTGTGGTCGTGGGACATTACCTACTTACCGTCACCGGTGCACGGGCAGTTCTACTACCTGTACCTGTTTGAAGACATCTTCAGCCGCAAGGCCGTCGGCGGGGAAGTCCACGCCCAGGAAAGCGGCGAACGCGCCGCCGAGCTGATGCAACGCACCGTCATGGCCGAACAGTGCTGGCGACAGCCGCTGGTGTTGCACTCCGACAACGGCGCACCGATGAAGTCGTCGACGCTCCTGGCCAAGCTGTATGAACTGGGCATCACCCCGTCGCGGGGCCGCCCTCGGGTGAGCAACGACAACCCCTATTCGGAATCCCTGTTCCGAACGTTGAAGTACTGCCCGCAATGGCCAGCGCACGGCTTTGCCAGCCTGGACGCCGCCCGTGCGTGGGTACACGACTTCATCCAGTGGTACAACCATCAGCATCGCCACAGCCGTATCCGCTTCGTCACCCCGGCAGAGCGGCATCGCGGAGATGACAAAGCCATCCTGGAGAAACGTCATGCTGTGTATGAAGCCGCAAGAGAAATGCGACCGGAACGATGGTCGGGGAAAACCCGGAACTGGGAACCGGTCGGGGCCGTCATGCTCAATCCGGACCGACTGACGTTGCCGGTCTCGGAAGCGGCATAATGAAAGCGGTTGACGCGACAACTACCTTGACTAACGCCGACATCGCGTTCGAGGCCGACGCGGTGAGACAGTACATCGTTTCCTGTTATGTCCGTGCCCCGCGCGGCTCAACGCGGCGTTATGCCTATAAAGGTCATTAAATGAAAAGCACATCTTCAGGTCAGCTAAAGATGGAAGACATTGATCCCGGCCTTTTGAGGCAACGTCGAAACCTATTAGTAATCTCTATTACAATAATAATTTTTGAATTAGGTGGGGGAGTTTCAATCGATAGTGTTTCAGGCTTATTCGGCGCATTCAAGTTAAAAGATAACGATATTCTTCTATATACAATCTGGTTAGCCTTGCCTTTCTCAATGTGGCGCTATTGGTTGTATAGTGAACCAGGAGTATTAGAATTTAATGCCGAATTTATACGCACTGTAAATTCGATGCCAAGTTACATTAATATTGTGGCTCAACGCGGAATCGTGTGGGTGATTTTTGCATGTTTTGGGAGCTCCGGCAGAAAGTGAGTAATAATCTTCATGCCCAAATACTGTTCGTCGCGGAAGCCATACGCTTTGCGCTGGATGACGC
>JANNJF010000716.1:0-1873 GCA_031405715.1 Gammaproteobacteria bacterium
ATCCGTGTAATCCATATAGTTCATGGTCATTTCTACCGGAGCACCCGAGCAGGTACTGTAATGTGGATAAGCAGGACAACCACCATTGGATCCAGGGTCATGTCACCGGCCACCATCATCACCGCCTCACCGATCAGGGTGTCGGCGTGGTCGGCGAGGAAATGCACGCCGACGATGCGATGGCTGGCCTTGTCGGCCACGATCTTGATCATGCCGTCGGTCTCGTCGTTGATCATGGCCTTGGCGTCGATGTTCATGGGCATCTTCACTTCCACCGCGTCGATGCCCTTGGCCTTGGCCTGTTCCAGGGAGAGCCCCACGAACGCCGCCTGCGGCCGGGTGAAGATCACACCGCAGTCCTTGTCCTGGTTGTACTCGGCCGGCTCACCCAAAATCGTCATGGCGGCCACGCGGCCCTGATGACCGGCGGTGTGGGCCAGCATCAGACCACCGTTGACGTCGCCCACGGCGAAGATGTTGGACACATTGGTGCGGCACGACTTGTCCACGGTGATGATGCCACGCTGATCGCTCGCGACGCCGGCCTTGGCCAGCTGTAGCGGTGCGGTCACCGGGCGCTTGCCGGTGGCGGCGATGACGTAGTCACATTTGAAGTTGACCTTCTTGCCGTCGGCGCCACTGTAGCTTAAGGTCATCAGCCCCGGCTTGCCGCTGATCTTGTCGATCTTGGCGGACGTGATCAACTTGAGGTTTTTCTGCTTCTTGTTCAGCAGCTCCACCAGGTTCTTGGCGATCTCCGTCTCGACTTCCGCCAGCGGCCGGTCGTTGGCCTCAAGCACCACTACCTGCGAACCGAAGTCGGCGAAGATCTGTGCCATTTCCAAACCAATCGCCCCGGCGCCGATGACGCCGAGTTTCTTCGGCGGCGCCTTCAGGTTCCAGACGGTATCCGAGGTCAGCACGCCCTTGGAATCGGCGCCAGGAATCGGCGGTACCCAGGGTGGCGCGCCGGTGGCGATGACGCAGGCGCCGAAGGTGATGGTCTGGCCTTTCTTACCCGTGCCCGGGGCGGCGCGCACGTGCGGATCTTTCGTATTGCCCGAGGTGTCCAGCACGAGGCTATTGGCCGAGTCGAAACGGGCAAAGCCCTGCTTCACGTCGATCTTAACGCCCTTGTCGGTACTGAGCGCCATCTCACCGCGCGTCTCCAGCACCGCGCGCCGGGTCTTTTCCAGTTTCTTCCAGTCGAGTTTGGCGTTGGTCGTGCCTAACACACCCAGGTGCGCGTCGTGCGCACGGTCGCGCATGCGATCGGCACCGGCGCGCCACGCCTTGGACGGAATACAACCGCGCCACAGGCATTCGCCACCGGGCAACGGGGCATCGTTGATCATGACGACCTTCTTACCGTGGGCCGCGAGATCGCGCGCGCAGTCTTCGCCGCCAGGGCCGCCGCCGATGATGGCCACGTCATAGTCCCACTTGCCGGGGGTGATGGCCGGGCCGCCGACCTTGCCGGTGGCCAGCGTGCCGGGAATGGCAGCGGGTATCGACACACCCTTCAACCATGACTCGGGATTCTCCACCAGCGTTTTAAACGCATTCAGAAACTTGGCCGCGTCCGCGCCGTTGACGATGCGATGGTCCGCGGTGATGGTCACCGGCACACCCAGCGGTCCCTTGGTGGCGATGGCGAAGATCGCCGAGGTGCCCGGGGAAGGAATCGCGTCGAAGTGTGAAACGCCGAGCATGCCCATGTTGGAGATGGTGAACGTCGGGTTGGAGTATTCCTGTGGCTTGAGGCGCTTGATGCGCGCGCGGTTGACCAGGTCCTTCCACTGTTCGCTCAAGGTTTTAAGATCGTGATTCACCACGTCGCGCAACACGGGTACCACGAGACCCATGCCTTCGG
>JANNJF010000717.1:0-1262 GCA_031405715.1 Gammaproteobacteria bacterium
AGGGCCGCGGCGAACCAAGGGCAGCCCAAATGAGCCCGCCTGTCCAAGCCGCGACAACTTGTCGTGCACCGGATCGAAATGGAGGGTGTCCAGCAATTGCCGGAGTTCCGTATAACAACCTTGAACATCACCAATCGCGTAAACAGCCATAAGAAATTATCTCTCACGAAGGCACAAAGGCACAAAGGTTTTTAAAATTAATAGGAAATAAAGAAAGAAACCTCAGGAAGGAAAAGGCATTTCGGTTTAACCGAAGAATAGAGAATGAATTAATGGGTTTTAAATGAAGATTTAACTTTGTGCCTTTGTGAGAGTAAATCTTTTTTCTTCGCGAGCTTTTCGGAGGCTCTAGTGAAGGGTTCTGGGGACGGACAATACAAATTCCGGGATTTCGGCATCGAAGGGATCGCCCGATTCGTCGACCATCTGATAGCTGCCGCCCATGGTGCCGACAGGCGTTTCGATCATGGTGCCGCTGGTGTACTGATAACTTTCGCCGGGCGCGAGTTCGGGCTGCTCGCCTACCACGCCTTTGCCATGCACTTCCTGCACCTTGCCGTTGGCGTCGGTGATGATCCAGTGCCGCGTCAGCAGCTTGGCGCTGAAATGACCTTCGTTGCGGATGGTAATGGTGTAGGCAAAGACGTAACAGTTCTCGTCCACGGATGACTGCGCCTCGACGAAACTCGTCTTGACGTCGATCTTGATAAGCTGTTTCTTTTCAGTCGGCATGCGTGAGTACCTGTCCATGTGCGGCTGATTATAGCCAATCCGGCTCCAAAACGCAGCCACGTTGAAATGATAACCCTGTCCCAGGAAAAGGATTTAACCACAGAGGCGCGGAGGCACAGAGGTATTCAAAGTGTTTCTGCGAGAAAATCAATAAATTACTGTTTACAACAAAGTATCAATTCGGACAGACGCTTCAATCAAATTCTATGTTAAATAATATTTTTGCTCAGTGTTCTCCGTGCCTCTGTGGTTAGTCTTTAATTTGGGTCCAGGCATTTGTGAGCCTGGCGAAGTCCGCCAGCCCCAGCGTTTCCGCGCGCGTGCCCGGATCGATCCCGAGCGCGGCAATTCTCTCCGCATCCAGCAGCGGCTTAAGATTGTTGCGCAGGGTTTTGCGCCGTTGTGCAAAAGCCTGTTTCACCAGGGCCGAGAAATCCTGGTAGCTGGAAACCGGGCAGGGAGGCGAGGAGTGTGGCAGCAGGCGGACAATCCGCGACTCCACTTTCGGCATGGGGTTGAATGCGGTGGGT
>JANNJF010000718.1:0-2350 GCA_031405715.1 Gammaproteobacteria bacterium
ACCACGCGGTTGTTCTCGCTGCGGCCGCACAACTCCTGGGCATCCTTGCGCGAAGGGCCTTCCACCAGGATGGTCTGGGTGGTGCCGACCATGCGCCGGCTGATGTCCGCCCCCATGGCCTCAATGCGTTGCTGCAGACGGGTGAGTCGCTGCTGTTTGATCTCCAGGGGCGTAGCGTCATCCAGCTGCGCCGCCGGCGTACCGGGGCGCGCGCTGTAGAGAAAACTGAAGGACTGATCGAAGCCCACCTCCTCGATGAGGTCCATGGTGGCCTGAAAATCCGCCTCGGTCTCGCCGGGGAAACCGCCGATGACCTCGCTGCTGATGCTGATGTCCGGGCGCAACGCGCGCACACGACGTATTTTGGATTTGTATTCCAGCACGGTGTGGCCGCGCTTCATGCGCATGAGGATGCGATCCGATCCGCTTTGCACCGGCAGATGCAGCTGGTTCGCCAGCTTCGGCACCTCGGCATACACCTGGATGAGGCGGTCGGAAAACTCCACCGGGTGGGACGTGGTATAGCGGATGCGCTGGATGCCGTCGATGTCGGCGACATACTGGATGAGCATGGCGAGATCGGCGAACCCGCCGTCATGCCGCTGGCCACGATAGGCGTTCACGTTCTGACCGAGCAGGGTCACCTCGCGCACACCGCGCTCTGCCAAACTCACCACCTCCGCCAACACGTCGTCGAAGGGCCGGCTGAATTCCTCTCCCCGGGTATAGGGCACGACACAAAAACTGCAGTACTTGCTGCAGCCTTCCATGATGGATACCAGGGCGCGCGCGCCATTCACCCGGGGTTCCGGCAGGTTGTCGAATTTCTCGATCTCGGGGAAGGACACATCCACCGCCGGGCGGCGGGTCGCCTCCACATCATCGATCATGGCGGGCAGGCGGTGCAGGGTTTGGGGGCCGAAAATGACATCCACATAGGGCGCGCGCCGTTGGATGGCCGCGCCCTCCTGGCTCGCCACACAACCGCCGACACCAATAATAAGGTCGGGGCGGGCCTGCTTGAGTTCTCTCCAACGACCCAGCTGGGCGAATACCTTTTCCTGGGCTTTCTCACGAATGGAACAGGTATTAAGGAGAATGACATCCGCCTCTTCCGCCGTGGCGGCCGCCTGCATGCCATGGGATGCACTGAGCAGATCCGCCATGCGCGCGGAATCGTACTCATTCATCTGACAGCCGAAGGTCTTGATGTACAGCTTGCGGGGCATAGACGCCTGGTTGGGCATATAAAGCCGAAGTTTACCTCATCCCGCCCGGCAAAAAAAATTTCCCCGGGGCGGGGACGTTTACAAAGCCTGGGTGCGGGTCTACACCTTCTAAGTAAGCCTTTGTAATACCGCCCTTTTGCCCTCCCGCTCCGGGCCGCGAGCGTTATATATAAGGTCTCCCCATGGAAATCACCCCTAACCTGGTCATCCGCCCGTCCAGCCCCCAGGACGCCAACCCGGCGGCACTGAAGTCCTGGCAGGTGGGGCAGATCCTGTCCGCCACGGTGGCAGGGGTGTCGCCCAACGGCGCGGTGACCCTGCGCATCAACAATCTGCTGCTCAACGCGGAGACCTCCCTGCCCCTGCAAACCGGCCAGACCCTAAAACTGGAGGTGGCACGGGGCGGCGAACAACCGCTGCTGAAAATCGCACTACCCCCCTCCCCCCAGGACGTTCAGGCCCAGGCCTTGCGCTCCGCTCTGCCCCGTCAACTCCCCCTGGCGCCGTTCTTGGCCAACCTCGGCAACCTCGCCGCCCGCCTGCAAAATACCAACGAACCGGCGGGGAAGGAACTGGCGCAACTGGCCCGCCAGGTTATAGATGGCCTGGCGGGCAAAGGGGATGTCTCCCAAGGTGCTGGCTTAAAACAAGCAGTGCTGAATTCCGGCGTCTTTCTCGAGGCCAAGTTGGCCGCCAGCCTCACCGGCGGTCCACCCCTGCCGGCGGGGGATCTCAAGGCCGGATTGCTGCGACTGCTGGCGGGACTGCAGGCGCAAACCGCCGGCAGCCATGGACCAGCAGAGCGGGCCGCGACGGACACCACCGCCGGACGCAGCGCACCCAGCGCCGCGCCCCCACCGCCATTGCGCGGCGGTCAGCCCCAGGCCCAGGCATCCGCCAGCGCCACCCTGGCTGCTGCCACCTTGTCCACGGCGACCACAGAAATGCTGCGCCAGACCGAAGGCGCGCTGGCGCGCCTGCAACTCAGTCAGGTCGCATCCCTGCCAAGCGAACAACAGCCGCAACGTCTGTGGACCCTGGAGTTGCCGGTGCAGCAGGATCAACGCACGGACCTGTTTCAGTTGCGCATCGAGGAGGAGGCGTCCGGCACCGCCCGCGAC
>JANNJF010000719.1:0-3867 GCA_031405715.1 Gammaproteobacteria bacterium
ATTTTTGTTGCTGCGGGCAGGTCAGGTGAACTGGCGGAGGCCATCGGTCGCCTTGCCATCCAGCCGCTACGACTTCAACACCACGGTCGCGCAGCGCGTGCGCTATATGAGCAGCATTTCTCCGTTAAACACATTGCACAACAACTTGCCGACGCACTGTCTCAGGCAACCGCAGTACATTGCGCGATTAATCCTAAAACGGCATTTGAACCGCCAAGGACACCAAGAAAACCTGAGTGAAAAATCTATGATTACCCCCCTCACCCTAACCCTCTCCCCCGAAAACCGCGGGGGAGAGGGGACTTGTGCAGAGGTTCCTTAGGTTTTTCCTTTTGTCATCTGCCATTCGATGTATTTGGCGATTTTCAAAAAACGAAAATAAGCAGAGGTAACAGCCGAGATAAATCCCCACCATCCATGAAGACATTGTCTTCTTAGGATGTAGTAACGGAAAAATTGACCGGGAAATTCAAATATCAATCTGAGTCTCGAGTAACTTTTTCCGGTTGCAATCGCTGTTTTTACCAACTCGTCGCTATAGTTATTATATTTATGCCAGATTTTACTGAGGGATATGTATGAGAAGTGATGGATCTCATTCTTTAGCTGGATAACACAGCAACCCTCCCCCAAAACCACTCTATCGTGCGTTAAATCATCCGGCATTGTTGAACTTTTTCGATTGTACAGACGCACCAGATTATAATAATTCGCGAATAATCTTGGTTTTTTGTCCCCAGGGTACATCGCGGTGATTTTTATTTTATAAGTGTTTAGGCTGGGCAGCTCTTCTATTTTTTTTAGGTTCTCAATCTCGTTGATCAGCCCCTGAGACAGGACTTCATCCGCATCCAGAGATAAAACCCAGTCATAGAGGCATGCATTTTGTGCGTAACGTTTTTGTGATGAAATATTTTTCCATTTATTAAAGATGAATCGCGCCCCATATTTTCGTGCAATCTCTTCTGTACGATCGGTGGACCCGCTGTCCACCACCAATATGTCATCCGCTACCTGTGACGCCGCCTTCAGGGTATTTTCCAATCTTTCTTCTTCATTTAGGGTGACTATGTACACGGATAATTTCATGACCTGATCCTGCGCATGATAAACAGACGTACAACCAGGCCGGTTGTTGCACCTGTGCGTAAGCAGGGTGTGCCGACCCTAGGCCTGCGGCACACGGATAATACCGATGCCGTAACCGCACTGCTGCGGGTCGTTGACAAACTCCTCGGTCACCGCTTCCTGTTTCAGCTTCTTCCACAGGTGGTAAACCTGGTTGGTGACGATCGGCTGACTCTCGACGATGTCATGAAACGCGATGATGCCGCCAGGGCGGACAAACTCGCGATAATCGTTGTAATCCGCCGTCACGCCCTCGACGGTATGATCACCGTCGATGAAAATGAAATCCGCCTTCTTGCCGCCCAGCTCCTTGGCTACACGCTGCTTGAATTCGGCGGAATGCGAGTCGCCGCTGAGCAGCGTCACCTGGCAGGCCGAGCCGGTCGGTGGAAACGCCCGGTAAAGCGGCCCCTGCGCGCCCATGTCCTGCAGGTCGCAGGTGATAACCTTCTCCGATGCCAGGCTCGACCAGATCAACAGGGTGCCGCCGCGCGCTGTCCCGATCTCGAGGATAATCTTCGGGTGCAATGCCTCGACCGCGCTTGCCAGCGCGGTGATCTCCGTGGGGATCTGCATGGTCTTCACGGTAAAAAATCCGCCACCGCTGAAATTCATCGCCCAGTCGATGGTCGCCGCGAGCGAGCGTGGCTGTGAGTGGTATTCCGCCAATCGCTTGAAGGCAAAACGGCGGTTGAAGGGCGCGCGCAGTTTACGGCTGAGTTTTTTCAACATTTTTGACATCCCGACTCCTTGAACATTTAACCAGACTGCGGGTGTTTTTTCCCGGTAATGTTATCACCCCCTAGCGCCGCCAGCATCCCGCACATGAGCAGCAGCAGCAGGGGGAACCACCAGTGGGTGAACAGCACCGGCTGGGAGTTGATGGGGAACGTGGCGACGAACAGGCTGAAGGCAAACGGCAAGGCCACATCACGCCGTTCACGCGACGCTCTTAGATACCATAGCATGCACACCAGGTAAATGGCGATGATGCCGGCGAAGCCTGTAAGGCCCGTCTCGGCGGCGGCTGAAATATACATCTGGTGTGCATGGTACACGCCGCCCGTGTAACCTCCCCCCGTCCGAAAGATATCATCGGCACGCGTGGCGTACTGATCGTAGACATCCGAGAACGTGCCCACGCCGACCCCGGTCAGCGGCCGATCTTTAAGCATATTCAGAGCCGTTTCCCAAATCGTCAAACGTCCGCTTAAGAGATTGTCGACGGTTGCAAAGCTGACGCCGCTGCCTATGTCAAAGCGTGTCACCCGCTCCTGCATCACCGGCGATAAACTGATGGTGCCGGCCAGGGTGAGCAGCAGAATGGCGGACAAGAGTATCTTGTAGCGCATGGAAAAACGCCAATACGTGCCGACGGCGGCGACGATGACCATCAACAACGCGCTGCGTGATCCGCCCAATACGATCACAATGGACGTGGCCACAAAAACCACGAACACCCACAGTACCCGGATTTTGAGGGCCTGCTGCAGCAGCAAGGGCAAAAGCACCGCCAGGAACAACGATAGCCGCAGATTGTCTTCGAAGAAACCCACCACCCGGCCATCCGGGCTGCGCGGTATCCACAACAGGTCGCGGCCGAAGCCATACTGGATCAGGCCGTCCACTACCCACACCAGCAGCACGATGGCGATCCACTTTACCAGCCAGCGGCGGTCTTGATCCGCGCGCAGTACGTGCACCAAGGCAATACCGGCGAGGAAATACAGCAGCAGCACGCCGGCGATGCCGGCGGAACGCTGCCAGTCTGAGGAACCCGGTACCGACAGCGTCACCGGTATCCACAGCAGCCCAAACACCCACGACCAGCGACGTAGCGCGCGGTTGCTGAGCAACTCCTGGCGCCGCGTCACCACCAGCCAGAGTCCCATGAGCGCCAGCAGCAGACTCGGCAGGCGCGGGCCGCCCATGAAGGGCGACCAGGCGACGAGCAGCAGGGCAAGAAACCGCCCGATTTCTATATGGGTGATTTTCCTAACGGCCTGCCAGTTCAAGATACGTTTCCAGGGTGGATGAAAGCATGCGCTCCAGGGTAAACGGCTGGTCGGGCGGTACGCTCGGAGTCGCGTTATACCACGCGGCCAATAGCGTTTCCATGCCGGCCTTGTCGCCGGGAATGATGCGCCCCGCGGGGAAGATAGCCGCCAATTGCTCCGCCACGCCGCCGTGATCGTAGGCCGCCACCGGCACGCCCAGGCTCAACGCCTCCAGGCTCACGCGCCCGAAGGCCTCCGGATCCGTGGACAGGGACAACACCACGTTGGACACCGCCATGATCTCGCGCAGGTCGGTGCGGTGGCCGGTAAAGGTGATGTCGCGCTCCATCCCCAGGGCGGACACCTTGGCGCGCAACGCCTGGGCGTACGCCATTTTTTTTGGGTGGGCGTCACCCACCAGCACACCGTGCGCCGGCAGGCCGCGGCGCTTCAGGCCGGCGATGATCTCGATCAGATCCTCCTGGCCCTTCCAGCGCGTCAGGCGCCCGGGCAAGGTGATCACATATTTGCCGGCGAGCTCGGGAAACTGCCGCTGCCATTGCAAGCGCCAGTCGGCCGTCGGTTGATAGCCATGGGGACAGGCGATCGGATCGACACCGCGCGGTATGACGCGGATGATGGCGGGATCCACCTGCGGGTAGTTCGTCAGGATGTAATGACGGATCATGTCCGAAATGGCGATGATCCGTTCACCGCGCACCATCACCGAACTGTAACGCCC
>JANNJF010000720.1:0-5322 GCA_031405715.1 Gammaproteobacteria bacterium
GCTCGGGCCCTGGCGACATAACGCCGATCTCGACCGAGCCCTCAACGGCTACAGCTACGGCCTCAACTCCTTGCGGGACGATCTCTGGTTGGTGAAGCAACAATGGTACGACCATTTCCTCAATCCACTTGCCAGAATATGAATGATATCCCAGATGCGCCACCGGTGTCAGCGCACCGCCTTTGCCTGCGCCGTTGAGCGAATTACCGTGGCAATTGCTGCGAAAATTGGCGATAGTATTAACATGGGTTTGTGCGATCCGATAGACGCAGATGGTTGTTTCCTGGACTCATATGGGGTACGGGCATCCAGGTCCCGGCACTAGGACATTGCAGCGTTGGTGGGCATTACGCTAAAAGGAGAATTATGCGTCTGGCTACCGCTTTAATAGTAGGTCTGGCCCTGGTTGCTCAAACCAGCGTGGCGCATGCCGCCCCACCCGCGCGCTGTTTATACGTGTCGTCTTATCATGCCGGCTACGAATGGAACGACGGTATCGAGCGTGGCCTGGAGTCGGCCCTGCAGGGCCGGTGCGAAATCAGGAAATTTTACATGGACGGCAAGCGCCAGCTGGACGAGGCCTTCGCCCGGGCCAAAGCCCTCGAGGCCAAGCAGCTCGTGGACACCTGGAAGCCGGATATCATCATCGCCGCGGATGACAACGCCTCAAAATTTTTCATCATGCCGTACTTCAAGAATGCGGCGGTGCCGGTGGTCTTTTGCGGCCTCAACTGGACCGCCGATGCCTATGGCTATCCGTATCGCAATGCCACGGGCATGATAGAGGTGGGTCCGATCGAACCTTTGCAGACCGAGGTGCTGGCGGCCGTTAAACATGCCCGGCGTGGCGTGTTTCTGTCGGCCGACGAGATTACCCAGAAGAAAGAGTTTTTCATGCTACAGGAATTATACAAGCGCCGCGGAATAGCCGTGACCCATGTGGCGGTGAGCACGATGGCCGCGTGGCAGGCGGCTTACAGGGCGGCGCAAAACAACGCCGACTTTCTGGTCCTCGGCAATAACGCCGGTATCACGGACTGGGATAATGCGGCAGCACGCCGATACGTCTATGAACATGGCCGACGGTTCAGTGTCGCCTACCTCGATTGGATGGCCCCGTACGCCATGCTGACCATGGCTAAAATTGCCGATGAGCAGGGCGAATGGTCCGGCAAAGTGGCGTTGCTGATACTGAGCGGCACACCACCGTCGAAAATTCCGGTGGTGGCCAACCGGCGCTGGAACATGTTCGTCAACCCCCGCTTGCTGGACAAGTCCGGCATCCGCTTATCGCCCGATGTACTGCAGAAGGCCATGAAGGTGGAATAGTGACCGACACCCGGCAACGGCTACGCCCATCGCTGGTCATGCTGGTCGCGCTGTTCGGCGGATTGTTGACAGCGGCCCTGGTGCTCGCTACCTGGCGTGATGTGTTGCGCGCCCACGAGAAGGTTTTCAGCGCAGAGGCCGATGCGGTGCGCGAACAGCTGCTGCAGCGCGTCAAGTCCACCGACGAGATGGTCATCAGCCTCGGAACGCTGGTGAACTCAGCCACCCACGTGGATGCCGACCAGTTTCGCGTGTTCTCCGAGGAACTCCTGCGCCGTCACCCCTATCTTATCTCTACTTCGTATCTGCCGCTGGTCCACGACCAACAGCGCAGTGACTTCGAGCGCTCGCGCCACGAAGCGGGTTTTCCCGGATTCTCCATCACCGATCGTACCGGTGATGATTACCGTACGGCGCCGCCGCGAGCGCAATATTTTCCCTTGCTCTTCATCGAACCATTTGAGCCGATATCGGTGGCCATGATCGGATTCGATGTGCTGTCGGAGGCACGCCTCGCACAGCCCGCGCAGTTCGCCATCGACTTGGCGCAGCCGAGCGCGGCCGATCCACAGATGATCGAGGGACGCGTTCGGGGTTATTGGCTATTCGCGCCGGTTTATGTAGGCAAGGAGGCGCCGGTAAGCACCAGCGAGCGCCGCCTCGCGGTGAACGGCCTCGTTGCCCTGCGCATTAACGCCGAACAGCTGCTCGCCGGGTCTGTGGCGACGCGGCCGCTGGGGGCGCAGCTGCGGATGATTTCGCCCAGCGGTGGGGCGCCGCTGGATCTTGCCTCAATCCCGCATATTGCCAAGCACCCCGCGCGCTGGGTGGCGAAGACCTTCATGCAAAGTTCTGAGATAGGCCCCAGCGGACAACGTTTCATGCTGGAGCTGACGCGCACGGTGTACTGGCGTGACGTGAACTACCTGCCGGTGCTCGCTATGTTTCTTACCGGGGTGCTGACCACTATGGCGATCGTAATGTTGGCGCGCCGCGCCGCGCAACGCACGCTGGCACTGGAGCGCAGAAATCTCGAAGTCGAGCGGCTGGTGGCCGAAAAGACCGCCGAGCTTGCCTTGGAGAAGGAACGCGCCCAGGTGACGCTTGCATCCATCGGCGACGCGGTGATTACGACCGATGCCGCTGGGCGTGTCGAATATCTGAATGCCGCAGCGGAGACCTTGACCGGATGGAATAGCGGGGATGCGCGCGGCCATAATCTTGTCGAAGTTTTCCAGATTCAACCTGCGGATGAAAGCGGGCCGCCCGCCAGTATGGCTGAGTCGCCGGCACGCGATATCCTGCTGGTCAATCGCATGCAGAACAAGATCGCTATCGACCAGACGGTTGCGCCGATACTGGGACGCGACGATGAGATACTCGGTTCCGTGGTGGTATTTCGCGATGTCACCGAACAACGCAAGATCGCCCGGGAGATGTCGCATCAGGCGACGCATGACGCGTTGACCGGTTTGTATAACCGGCGCGTGTTTGAGGATCGCCTGGCTCAGCTGCTCGTCAACGCAGAAGTCGACAGGATGCAAAATGCATTGCTGTATATCGATCTCGACCAGTTTAAGATCGTGAATGATGCCTGTGGGCATACCGCCGGTGATCAGTTATTGCGCCAGCTCACTACCATACTGCGTAAAGAAATGCGCCAGAGTGACCTGCTGGCACGCCTCGGTGGCGATGAGTTGGGCATTCTTCTGCACAGCTGTCAGGCAGACGAGGCGGCTGCGGTCGCGCACAAACTGCTGCAGACCGTCAACGATTTCCGTTTTGTCTGGAAAGACAGAACCTTCGCTATCGGTGCGAGCATCGGCCTTGTGTCGTTCGGAGACGGCCTGGAAAGCGCGGCCAGCATACTCAGCGCCGCCGACGCCGCGTGTTACGCCGCCAAGGACAAAGGTCGGAACCGCGTCCTGGTCTATCAGGCCGATGACACTGAACTCAGTCAGCGTCGCGGCCAGATGCAGTGGGTCACGCGCCTGAAGCGAGCGTTGGAGGAAGACCGTTTTGTGCTGTATAGCCAGCCCGTCGTGCGTGTTGCATCACCGTCTGCGGCGCCGGTGATGCAGGAGATACTCTTGCGTCTGCGCGACGAGGACGGCACGCTCGTGCCGCCCGGAGCATTCCTGCCGGCGGCGGAACGCTATGGATTGATGCCGGCGATAGACCGGTGGGTAGTTAGGGCGGTCTTGCAGTGGTTGGCCAGGCACGCCACGAATCCGGCCCTGACGGATTGTTATACGATCAATTTATCCGGGCTGTCGCTGAGCGATGCGCCGTTTCTGGGTTTTGTTCTGCAGGAACTGGAAACCAGCGGCGTCGACCCCACGCGCATCGCCTTCGAGATCACCGAGACCGCGGCGGTCGCGGCACTCGATAGCGCAGTTCAGCTGATTAAGGCGCTCAAGGAAAAAGGCTGCCGTTTTCTGTTGGACGATTTCGGCAGTGGCTGGTCGTCTTTCACCTACCTAAAAAACCTGCCGGTCGATTTTCTTAAAATCGACGGCGGTCTGGTGCGCGACATGGCCGACGATGTACTGGACGAGGCCATGGTGCGTTCGATCAATGAGATCGGCCATGTGCTGGGCATCGCCACGATCGCGGAGTTCGTTGAGAGCGATGCGGTGTTACAGCGGCTGGCGCTACTCGGCGTCGACTATGCACAGGGTTACGCCATTGAGCGTCCCGCGGCCATTGATACGCACCTGCAGCGGCTTGTTTCCGATCCGGCCACGCGTTAATACACTGCGTGCCGCTTGCGGCTACGAAAACCGAGGGAACCAAGCCTGATAGTTTTTGACGCTTCTTCAGAGGTTCCCTGGCGTCCTACAGATCTCGCTACCTCGATCACGTGCAGGTTGATCATCGAGCAGGCTATGTCCAATGCGGCGGGTCCGGCGTATTTCAAATTTCCCCCAGATGTGAAAACATACGCGCATGACTGGATTTCTATTACGCCTGTTGGTGGTCGCGCTTGGTTTATGGCTGGCGTCGGTATGGGTGCCAGGCATCCAGGTGCACGGCCCGTGGACCTTGCTCGGGGCGGCACTGCTGCTCGGCATCGTCAACGCCGTGGTGCGGCCATTGCTCGTCGTGCTGACGTTTCCCTTCACCCTCGTGACCCTCGGTTTGTTCCTGCTGGTCATCAACGCCGCCATGCTGGGGCTGGTGGCGTGGGTATTCGACGATTTCACCATCGCCGGCTTCTGGCCGGCGTTGTTCGGGGCGATGGTGGTGGGGGTGACCGGCTGGTTCGCGTCCTACTTCATCGGTCCGCGTGGACGGATCGAAGTGATCATCGTACGGCGGCGCTAGGGGTCCGGCGGGTATGCTTGCCGTTGTATCCCTTTAGCGCATTGAACGCTCAAATAGGCGCATCGTTGGTTTTACTAAAGGGCGATACAAAAACCGTAACAGCCAGCCAGGCACCCCACGGCCTCGCTCCTCAAAGGCAACCCGAGCCCGCGGGTGATCCATAAAGCGAAAGGCCGGCGCGCGAAATCTGCTCTTATCCCGCCAGAATTCTATTGCCTTCAGGTGCTTCGCATTCTTATACCCATAGTGGGCCGGCGCCACCAACCGCAGCGGTGCCCCGTGTTTGGCGGGCAGCGCTGAACTCCCCAGGGTGTCGGCGAGCAGTACATCGTCCGACATAAGATCGGCCAGGGGGAGACAGGTGCGTCCAGGCCCGGATTATCCAGCACGAGTACGATCACCTGGAAGGAATTCTATTCACCGACCACCTCGGCGGTTTACGCAAGCAATTGATCAAGTCACGCCTCAAGCGCATCTCTGAAGGTCGTTACAGCACCTTTTACCCGATGTCTTTCCCACAAAAAAAATAAAAGCAATCTTTTTTTGTAACTATTTTTTAATAATGGGGTTTTTTACGTTACATTGCCACGCTGTTAGCGTGAACTATAATCTTTTAGCGTAGTACTATGGTGACTAATGATCTTCATTCAAAAATTGCTGCTGTAA
>JANNJF010000721.1:0-1363 GCA_031405715.1 Gammaproteobacteria bacterium
GGCTCAACGCGGAATCGTGTGGGTGATTTTTGCATGTTTTGGGAGCTCCGGCAGAAAGTGAGTAATAATCTTCATGCCCAAATACTGTTCGTCGCGGAAGCCATACGCTTTGCGCTGGATGACGCGAATCGTGTTGTTCAGTCCTTCCACACAGCCGAGGGAGACTTTGTTCTCAGGTTTGCAGTAAGAAACAATACCCTCCCAATGGCGTTCGATCATGGCGGCGAACTTTTCAAAGGGTTTCAGTCGCTGCCACTTAAGGCTGTCCTTCCAGTTCTCAAAGAACTTCCTGGCCCAGGCTTCGCTTTTGTAATCCCACAGCTGTCCAAACGATTCCTTGAGCAGGTAGGCGGTGTTGAGCCGTTTGTTCGCCGCCAACAGCGTCTTAAGTGCATGACGGCCATCCAGGTCCAGGTTTTCGCGATGCGACAGCAGGGTATAACGATTTCCCTTGATGAAGCGGCGTTGCTTGCCCTGTACCCGTCCATACTCGGCCCGACGCACGGCGTCGAGCGCATCGTTCAGATGGCGCAGGATGTGGAATTTGTCGAACACGATCTCGGCCTGCGGGGCGTGTTCCTGTGTCGCTTGGCGAAACGGTTTCCACATGTCCATGACGGCCACCTGAATACCTGCGCTGCGCCTGCGGCCATAGGCGGTGAAGAATTGCGCCAGGTCTTCCTGCTTGCGCCCCGATCCACCGAACCAGATGGGCCGTTGTTGTTCCAGGTCGCTGACCACCACACGGTAGTCGTGGCCCTTACGGATGGCGATTTCGTCTACGCCGATCGCCGTGGTCGCCGGCATCGGATGGCGACGCAGTTGCTCGGCCATATACAGTTTGTCCAGGTCCTTTACCGTCGAGTGGTGCAGCCGTTCAGACTGGGCCACGTCCTTGACGGTCATCTTGCGACACAGGGCCCCCACGTGCAGGGCGTAGCGCGCGGTATACCGCGGATTGCGCGCCAGCCAGTCCAGGTATTCCATGTGTATCCCGCAGTCCGGACAGCTTACGCGCACCCGTTCGAATTCGAGCGTGATGCGGAATCCGCCCGCGCCCAGATCCCGCGCCTGCACCACGCGCCGGTCATAGATCGGACAACGCGGGTGGCTACAGCACGAACAGGTGCCAGTCTTTTTTTGCGCCGCAGTGGCACGATACGCAAATCTGGATCACCGAACACACCTTTGAGTTTCGCCGCCGCCCGGAATCCGGGATACGAATACAGCTCACACCAGGTGCGCGCACGCTGCATCGACGGTTCCTTTCACGGAGGGGTCAAAAATCATGAAATACCCTATACTGATGCGGCGTAACGTGCAATGGGTGTGGAAAATGACCCACAGGAATCCGCGTTGAGCC
>JANNJF010000722.1:0-5479 GCA_031405715.1 Gammaproteobacteria bacterium
CGGTCATGGCGCCGGGACAGACGATACGCGTCGAGGAAATGCCCCCGGAGTTGCGTGACAACACCGCCGCACTATCACCGGCTTCCGACTGGCGAGCCGGTCTGCGACTGACCATAGAGCAACGCCTGGGTCGGGGCGAAATCAACATACTGGAAAATCTAAACGCCGATTTCGAACGCATCCTCATTCAGGCCGCCCTGAACCATACTGGCGGACGCAAGCAGGATGCGGCGAAGAAACTTGGCTGGGGTCGCAATACGCTGACACGCAAACTCAAAGATCTCGATATAGAAAGATAGCCTGAGACAAAGATAAATAAATCAGAGGGGGGCTGGCGCCTCCCCGTTATTTTTCCGGAGAACTCCGGTCCTATCTGATGGAATAGCCCTTACCTGCCATTAACAAACATCTGGCAATGACCGCGCCTGAGTCGATACAGCCACAGTCATTGCCCCGCACGTGAATCTATGCATTACCGCTGCTACGCATTGACCTGTGAGCCACCTTGCATGGCGCCCTGTCGCACCTTGATCTGCTGTAGCAGGCCCGACTGCTGATCACGCCGCTTAAGATCCTCCGGGTCTACCTGGCTCATCACCTCATCCTTGATGCGCTTGTTCTCACGATTGAAACCCTCAATATCGTTATGACTGAAGCGGATTTCAGAACCGCGCTGTGTATAGGCACGCTCGTACTCCAGCGCATCCATAACATCGCCTGCAACCGACTCGAAAATACGAATGTCGGCTTCGCTGGCCTCTTTCAAGAATTTACGGCTGTTGTTTTTCATGATGGGGTTGGTCACATTACCCCAAAGGTCGCTGGACTTGGCCGCCCGTTGCGCCTCATCTGACCGATGAAAGTCCAGCATCGAAGAGGAGTATGGTGTGTCCAGAAAAGCGCAAAGCGCACGCATGGTCTTTTCCGCGTCGGTAGTCAGATCCTCGTACTTGACCGGGAAAAAACGCTGTGGACCGATCTTTTCGCGCATACTCAGGGCGAGTTGCTGCGTTGCCGCCCATTCCCGCGCAATGTGATAGAAATGCTTCTCGCCTACCACCGCCTTGCGAAATGAAACAGCAACGTCTCGCCCGTCACGGTAGAGATAAATATATTTTGCATTGGTGAAATAGGCTTCGATCTCGGGCAGGTAATTAATGTTGGCGAGACTCTTACAGCACCAGGTCTTCGCACCCTTGGTCTCGACCATCATGTCATAAACGGCGCCGAACACCGCCACCAGAGAACGCTCACGGCAACGCTTCGCCACCTTTTCTCGATCAAACACCACGCCTTCCCACAGGACGGGATTGTGCTCAACCAGCCGGCACACATCATCCACCAGCAACATGAAATTCTCCTTGGCCTGCAGATTGCCATATCCCGGCACCAAGGGCATCATGCGCTGCAGAATATGCGGTGGATGCGGCGCTGCAATATCCGGCAACTGGTTAAGCATCAGGCGCAGAAGATTCGAACCCGAACGTTGTATACCGATCATGAACACTGACATGGCTTTCTCCTATTGAACTGAAATATTTTTTTCACCGGACAGGCCCGGGGCATCCGTGCCGCCCGGTCGTCTGCTGCGTGACCGCTCTGTGTGGCTGGTGCGCAGCAGGCCTCTGTCGATTAAGAAGTCTATCGACTGGCGGACGCACTCGTCGACCGACTGCAAGGTGGTATTCAGCAGCAGTGCCGGGGTTTCCGGCGGCTCGTAGGGCGAACTGATACCGGTAAATTGCGCTATCTGCCCGGCACGCGCACGCTTGTACAGGCCTTTTGGATCGCGTGCTTCGCAGTCCTCCAGACTGGCTTCGATGTAAACTTCGAAGAAGCGCTCACCACAGATCTGGCGCACCATGTCGCGCTCGGCACGAAAGGGCGAGATAAACGATGCAATAACAATCATGCCGGCCTCTAGCATGACCTTGGCAACTTCGCCGGCGCGTCGCAGATTCTCACGTCGCGCCTCCTCGGAAAATCCAAGATCCTTGTTCAGTCCATGGCGCAAGGTGTCCCCATCGAGTACAAATACCCGATGACTGCTCAATAACAAGTCGCGCTCCAACCGATGGGCGATGGTTGATTTTCCCGAACCTGAAAGTCCGGTCATCCACAATATGCACGACTTGTGACCAGCAATCATGTGGCGCAAGTCTCTGCTCACTTCACCGACGTGCGGGAAGATATTGCGTCCGCCTTTCACAAGACTGTTGGCGTCTATGCCCATGGAAACCCCACGTGCCAGCGCACGTGCGATATCCGGTCGCGTTACCATGGCAGGAAGGCTTTCTCCGCAAAGAAGCTTTTCCTGAATATCCGCTTCCGACATCAATATGCGCTGCGTCGCTTCATGCGGGCACGACTTCTCTGTGGCAACACCACCGCAGGCCTCGCAATGAAACGCCGCCTCGAGAAAAACCGGAGAGATCTTAAGTCCGCAACGGACTGCATCGCTCAATCTGGCCTGTAGATGCAACTTCTCCTGGCGCTCATTCTCGGACCCGGTACCGGACACAAAAAAGATACTGTCGCAGCCGTAGTTCTGGCTGACGATGGCGTGTTGCAATGCGGCACGCGTTCCCACGCCCAGCATTCGACTCGGCAGGGGGTTTGCGAGTATGCGTACGTCGGGGAAATAATTCTGCAGCAGCAACTGGCTGGCCTCCATGATCGCCTTTTCTGACGCCGAGCAGCTTTCAGCGGCGGCGTCATTGTCCGTATGCCAAAGCAGCCCATCGGACGATTCAAGGGCGCACTTCAACAAATACTCCTGGGCGCGCTGCCAAGGATTGTGCATGTGGAATGCCGCCACTCTGTGCCAGCCGTGCAAAGTCAGAACCCCGCGGGTCTCGCGTGGCCATAGGTGCTTGACTTGCAGGTAGGGGGCATTGCGTATTGCGAGAAAGGCGATGGGCCCTCCCACTAAGTGAGTCGCACCACGATGTTGTCGGGAAACGATGCCAGGCTGAGTAAGTGCATCACTACCCCATACCAGGCGCGCCTCTTCTGCTGCGTCCCAGGGATAGATATCCTCTACAACCATCTCTGCCACCGGGCTTGCGAGAAAAGTCAGACTGATTTTTGTGCCGGGCTGAAGGTTCCGCACCACTTCATCTGTTACCGCCAAGGTCACTGGCAGACCCCAGGCCAGGCCGTTCGGCAATTTTTCCTTTTCGCAGACATCACGATAGGTGGCTTGATTCATAAAACCGGAGAGCGGCGAATAAGCGCCACACGCCAACATCTCAAGATCGCGTAGCTCACAAAGCGACAGCTCCACATGCGTGCGGCCGTGCATACCTCGCTGCAGCTCCTGGCGTTCGCCGGCCGGTACGAATGCCTGCACCAACTCGCCGCCATAGGGTGCCACTAATCCATCATCGAGCCGTATCGTTCTGGCGTAGAACCCATCCAAGGAATGCTCTTTCATTGCCGTTCCCTCGTGCTTGTATCTGGTTAAAACAGCATCAGGCCGACCAAGCCTGATGTCGGTATTACCCATACAACATCAATTTTCAGGCGCATAAGCGCAATCAGTGAGGCGATCAGTATCATCACCGATACCCAGTGATGAGGCGCTGTCCAGCCAACCGTGTAGGCGGCGGCGACTATCATCCCGATCACCGCCGGTCGCACACCGCGCAGCGCCGCCTTGATCACCAGCGAACGCTTGATGCGCCCCAGCATGTGTGTACTGCCAACCATAAGCAGGGCCGATGGCAGATAGATGCCGATGATCGCAACCACCGCGCCCGCCAGACCGGCAACCTTGAGTCCAATAAAAGCCGCGCTCACCAGAATGGGGCCGGGTGTAATCTGGCCCATCGCTATGGCATCGACAAATTCCTGATGCGTGACCCAACCGTGTCCATTCACCACAATTTCCTGTATCAGCGGAATGAAGACATAACCCCCACCGAACAGCATGAGACTCATGCCTGCAAAGACCACGAAGATCTGCAGTAGTAGGGAGGGATCGAGCTGCCACAAAGGTAACGTGGTGAACGGTGCGCCACTGACAAACAACGCATTCACATCAATATTTCTTTCGGCTTTCTTTTTGGATTTCTTTTTTGCTACTTTCTTGCTCGTACTGCCCTTGCCCTTACCCTGGTCTTCCGGCACCGTTTCGACACTGGTTTCGCGGAACCACAGCCAGCCAATCACCCCGGCGCAGCCGATAATAGCCAGCGTAATAAAGAAACCACCCACGGCCAGCAAGGCCACGGCGGATGCGACCGTGATCGACGCTTCGCGCCAACTGGAGATGGACTTACGGCTCATGTTCCAGGCGGCACTGATAATGATCGCCGTCACCGCAGGGATAAAACCCATAAAGAGTTTGTTTACCGCCGGCACCTCGCCCCAACGAAAATATGCGAGGGACAGTATCAGGATGAAGAAGAATGACGGCAATACCGCACCGCAGGCGCTTACCAGCGCACCGATGCCGCCACGTAAACGATAACCAACGTAAACCACCAGGTTGACCGCCACGGGGCCGGGCAGTATCGATGCGAGGGAAATGCCATCTAACATGTCGTGATGCGACATGAGTTTTTTACGCTCGACAACCACGTTCTCAGTAACGGAGATCATGGCCATGAAGCCGCCAAAACTGGTGCAGGCTATCTTGAAGAAAATCCAGAAGAGCGCACTCAATGAATCGTGCTGCGGGATGGAATCTGCGCGTCCTTGCATTTGCGGTATTTCCCAGTACCCGTCGCGGGTCTATCCAATATAGTACTTTTTAAAGTCTCTACTGTTCGACCCGACGGACAGTCAGGACCATGGCACACGCCCTCAGATGAGTGTGGAAGGTGGCACCTATGATTGCACTACCGCTTGAGATAGATGCAAACACCGCCTGTCGGTTCCGCTCAACACCCTGAGCGCGTGCAGTGCGAGTTAAGACACAAACTTACCTCTGCATTCAATTGTAT
Organism: Gammaproteobacteria bacterium; assembly: GCA_031405715.1. Lineage (GTDB taxonomy): Bacteria > Pseudomonadota > Gammaproteobacteria > Acidiferrobacterales > UBA6901 > JANNJF01. The sequence goes on from JANNJF010000722.1 coordinate 4,950, forward strand.
TTACACACAATACAGACGCAGTGACTCATTTTTAGTTTGCCAGGTCTGGCGAAGCACTTCGAAGACAACAGAAATTTTTAGTGTTGCCTGCTCAAGCGCGCCGAATCACTCACGGGCTCCTGCGGCCATTTGGATGAGCAATGCCTCGCTGGGGATGCAAATGCGGCGGTTCTTGAAATGAATGGCGCCCGAGCGTTTCAACATGCTCAAGGTGCTGCTGACGGTTTGCCGGGTAGCACCCACCATATCCGCCAATTCCTGTTGAGTGACATCCAGGTCCAAACACACCTCGCCATCCGCGGGCTTGCCATAACACGCGCTGAGGCGCGTAAGCAACATAACGACCCGTGCGGTAACATCACTGGCGACCAACTCCTGCAGAGCATTGCCGAGACTGCGTACCCGCAGTGACAACAGATCAATTACCAATAATGCGGCCGCCGGGTGGGTGCGGACAAAGGACTGAAAATCCTCACTCGGGATACTGATGAGCGAGGAGCGCTCGCACATCTGGGCCGTGGCTTGTCGGC
>JANNJF010000723.1:0-2826 GCA_031405715.1 Gammaproteobacteria bacterium
TGTTGCCGTGCCCGACGATGCGCACGTAGGACATCATGCCGTTCATGCCTGCGTTGGGCGTGAACTCGCTGTGTTCGACCAGGTAGGTATTAAGCGTGCCCTGGCGTTGAGGTTTCACGAGTTTTGCCGGCTCGGAGTCGCCGGCCAGTACCGGTGATTTCTGTAACGCCATGGGTGACTCGGGCACGCCTGACGGTGACAGAGGCTGGAGTGTGATGATCGCCACCGCCGCCACCGAAGCGGCGATAGCCAGACCGGCCGCGGCACGCGAGTAACGGGGAAACCGGAATGGCCTGCCGGCGGGGCGTGCCATTGCCGGCTGATGCGCCCGGATGCTTTCCCCGACCCTGTCCGCCAGGTTCGGACTGACCATGATATCCAGCTCCTTGCGCAGGGCGGCGCGCATCAGATGATAACGTTCCCAGACGCCACGCAATTCCCGATTGTCTTCCAGCGTTTGCATCAACCGGTAATGTTCTAAATCATTCAGCTCGTCATCGAGCAATTCAGAAATTTTCTCTTTCATCTTCGTGCCGTCCTGCTGCCTGCCAGTCATTCGAAATCGTTCACCATCGCCAGATGGCCCGCGAGGGCGAAAATTCCCGCCGTCATCACCCAACCATACCCTTTAACCTGCCATACCCTTTCTAACCTTCCAGCAGCGGGCGTAACTCCTGGTCGATCGCCTCGCGCGCGCGGAAGATGCGTGAGCGCACCGTTCCGATAGGACACTCCATCACCGCCGCTATCTCTTCGTAACTCAAGCCGTCGATCTCGCGCAGCACGATGGCGGTGCGTAGATCATCCGGCAGATTCGCCATGGCCCTTTCCACCGTCTCGGCGATCTCCGCCGTCAGCATGTGCCGCTCGGGCGTCATGTTGTCGCGCAGACTCACGCCGGCATCGGTTAATTCGGCCTCATCGGCCTCCACATCCGTTGTCGGTGGGCGGCGCCCTTGCGACACCAGATAATTCTTCGCCGTGTTGATCGCTATCCGGTATAGCCAAGTATAGAAGGCGCTATCGCCCCGGAACCCGCCGATGGCGCGATAGGCTTTAATAAAAGCCTCCTGCGTCACGTCCTCGACCTCGGACCGGTCGTGCACGAAGCGCGACACCAGCTTGGCGATACGGTGCTGGTACTTTCTGACCAGAAGATCAAAGGCGGATTTATCGCCCTTCTGTACCCGCTCCACCAATTTTTGATCGACGTTGCGCTCGACCATGCGGGACATTCCCCTTACTTTGGAGGTCGACGGCGTACGTCACCCCATTAAAGACCATTGCCGGAAAATTAAGTTCGCCTTGAGGCAGTAATCATGGTTATAGTTTTCCGGCCCCCCGGGTACAGGGCCTTAACCGACATGGATGATTACATTTAGCGAATAATTGCAGGATAATAACCTAAAAACGGGATGTCGTTCCCTCTAACCGGTATTTAATTGCCCAGTATGTCGACCGCATCCCAGAAATTCCCCGTCGCCACCGATGTCCTGGTGGTGGGCGGCGGACTCGCCGGCCTCAGCCTGGCCCTGCGTCTGGCGGAAACCGCCCAGGTCACCCTGCTCGCCAAAGCGGACCTGCCGCAAGGCTCCAGCCTCTATGCCCAGGGGGGTGTGGCGGCGGTCCTGAATGAAACCGATTCCTACGAAAACCACATTCAGGACACCCTGGCCGCCGGCGCCGGGTTGTGCCATGCGGACACCGTTGAGTATGTGGTGCGCCATGGGCCGGCGGCCATACGCTGGCTCATCGACCAAGGCGTGCCCTTTACCTTTGAGACCGGGGCCGACGGCCATCCCCAGTACCACCTGACACGGGAAGGCGGCCACAGCCACCGGCGGGTAGTGCACGCCGCGGACGCCACCGGACGCGCCATGGAGACCACCCTCGAGGCATTGGTCCGGCGCCATCCGAATATCCACCTTTACGAACATCATATCGCCGTCGACCTCATCACCCGGCAGAAACTCGGGCATGCGGACGACAACCGCTGTCTCGGCGTCTATGCCCTGAACAAGCTCACCGGAAGGGTTGGGGTGTTCAGCGCGCGTGTCGTGGTGCTGGCCACCGGCGGTGCCTCCAAGGTTTACCTCTTTACCACCAACCCGGACACCTCCACCGGTGACGGCATCGCCATGGCCTGGCGTGCCGGTTGCCGTGTGGCCAACATGGAATTCATGCAATTCCACCCCACCTGTCTGTATCACCCCAGGGCCAAATCCTTCCTGATTTCCGAAGCGGTGCGCGGCGAAGGCGGGCGACTGCTGTTGCCGGACGGCACAGCCTTTATGCAGGAGCACGACCCACGGGGTGAACTGGCGTCGCGCGACGTGGTGGCCCGCGCCATCGACTATGAAATGAAACGCCACGGACTCGACTGCGTGTATCTCGACATCAGCCATAAGCCGGCGGACTTTATTATCGAGCATTTCCCCAACATACACCGCCGCTGTCTGGAGTTTGGTTTTGACATGACGCGCCAGCCGCTACCGGTGGTGCCGGCGGCGCACTATACCTGTGGTGGCATCGTCACCGACCTGCACGGCCAGACCGACCTGCACGGGCTGTATGCCATCGGCGAATGTGCCCACACCGGTCTGCATGGCGCCAACCGGCTGGCCAGCAACTCACTGCTGGAGTGCGTGGTCTTCGCCGAGGCCGCCGCGACGGATATTCTGGCGCACCTCGCCGCCGCACCGCCGCCGGAGACCGCGCTGCGGGCGTGGGATGAAAGCCGTGTCTCCGATCCGGATGAGCTGGTGGTGGTGTCGCACAACTGGAAAGAGCTGCGCAGCTTCATGTGGGATTATGTCGGCATCGTGC
>JANNJF010000724.1:0-8252 GCA_031405715.1 Gammaproteobacteria bacterium
GTCCGTGGTGGAGCTGCCGGAGGATCGCCCGGTCACCGTGGACAAACCGGCGGTACGCAAACACTACTGGAGCGATACCAAAGAAATCGGCCCGGAAGTGCTGGCCCTGGCCAAACCGGTCAAGCTGGAACCCATCCCCACCCAGGACGAGTTTTCGCGTCTGCACAGTTTCAAATACAAGGCCGAGGTCGGGCGCCATCTGTATGTGAAGATCGGCAAGGGCATCGCGTCCTACGGTGGTTACGTGCTGGCGAAGAACTTCGACTCCGTCCAGCCGGTGCCCGAGTTCCCCAAGGAACTCAATATCATGTACGACGGCGCGCTGCTTTCTCTCAGCGGCGAGAAGAAGCTCACGGTACTGTCGCGCGACGTGGAGGCATTGAGCTTTGAACTCGGCCGGGTAATGCCGGACCAGATCAACCATCTCATCAGCCAGTCCGGCGGACAGTTCAAGAGCCCGTATTTCAACAATCAGGGCTTCGACCAGGACAACATCAGCGAGCGCTTCTCCGAGGTGCGCGAGCTGCAACCGCTGCCCCACGGCAAGACCCAGTACTCGGCCTTTGATCTGAGCCATTATCTCACCGCCGGGACCGGCGGTGCACGCCGCGGTCTGTTCTTTTTCTCGGTGGAGAGCTGGGACCCGCGCAATAAGACCAGCACCGGCATTGTCGACAAACGCCTGGTGTTGGTCACCAACTTAGGCCTGCTGATCAAGGACAACGCGGACGGCAGTCACGATGTCTTTGTCCAATCCATCGCCGACGGCCAGCCGGTGGCGGGCGCCAGCGTGCAGGTGCTGGGTAAAAACGGCGTGGCCGTGATGACCGCCAGCACCGACGCCGACGGCCATGCGCGCTTCCCGAAGCTCGAGGGGTTCAAGCGTGAGCAGGAGCCGGTCGTTTATGTTGCGCGGCGCGGCGACGACCTGTCCTTCCTGCCCTTCGACCGGCGCGACCGGCAGCTTAATTTCTCGCGCTTCGACGTGGGCGGCGAGAGCAATACCATCGTCGGCACCAAGCTGACCGCCTACCTGTTCTCCGACCGGGGCATCTACCGCCCGGGGGACGAGATGCGCATCGGTATGATCGTCAAATCCGCCGACTGGAGCAGCGCCCTCGCCGGGGTGCCGCTGGAAACCGTTATCAGCGATGCGCGTGGACTGGAAGTCTACCGGCGCAAGATCAGCCTGTCCGCCGCGGGCTTCGAGGAAATGCGCTACACCACGGAGGAGACCTCGCCCACAGGCAATTACACGGCGAGCATTTATATCGTGAAGGACGGCTATCGCGCCAACCTGCTCGGCTCCACCACCGTGAAGGTGGAGGAGTTCCTGCCGGACCGTCTGAATATCGCCACGCGCTTCTCCACCGACGCAGTGCAGGGCTGGGTGGCGCCCAAGGACCTGGCGGGCCTGGTGACGCTGCGTAATCTCTTCGGCACCCCCGCGACGGCGCGGCGCGTGGCGGCGAGCATGTCGCTGTCGCCGGCCTATCCGTCCTTCCGTGCCTATGCGGATTACCGTTTTTACGATCCGGTGCACGCCAAGAACGGCTTCAACGAACGCCTGGAAGACAGCACCACCGATGACAAGGGCGAGGCGCGTTTCAATCTGAATCTGGAGCGCTTCGACAAGTCCACCTATCGCCTGAGTTTCGTCGCCGAGGGTTACGAGGCGGCCGGCGGGCGCGGGGTGGTGTCCGAGAGTGCCATCCTGGTATCGCCCCTGGAGTATCTCATCGGCTCCAAGGCCGACGGTGACCTGCGTTATATGAACAAGGACTCCCCACGCCACGTGGAATTGATCGCGGTGAACCCCGCGCTGAAAAAGATCAAGGTGGACGGCATCAAGGCCCACATGGTGGAACTGCGTTATGTGTCGGTGCTGGCACAGCAGCCCGACGGCACGTTCAAATACGAGTCCGTGCGCAAGGAAAGCACCGTCAGTAAAAAGGACCTGGTGATCCCGGAGGCGGGCATGAAGTACCCGCTGCCCACGGGCCGCGCCGGGGATTACGCCCTGGTCGTGCGTGCCGCCGACGACACCGAGCTCAACCGCATTGAGTTCAGTGTGGTGGGCGCGGCCAATCTGACGCGCTCCCTGGAAAAGACCGCGGAGCTGCAGATCAAACTCAACAAGACCGACTACGCCGCCGGCGAAGAGATTGAGCTGCAGATCAAGGCCCCGTATACCGGCGCCGGGCTCATCACCATCGAACGCGACCGGGTGTATGCCTACAAGTGGTTCAGTACCACCTCCACCGGCAGTGTGGCGCGCATCCGCGTGCCGGCGGATCTGGAAGGCAACGGCTATGTGAACGTCACGTTCGTGCGCGCCATGGACTCGCCGGAGATATTCGCCAGTCCGCTGTCCTACGGTGTGATGCCGTTCTCCGTCAGCCGCGATAAGCGTACCAATCCCATCACCCTGGAAGCGACGGACCTGGCGCGCCCCGGGGAGGCCCTGCGTATCCGCTACAAGACCGAGCGCCCGGGCAAGATCGTGGTGTTCGCGGTGGACGAAGGCATCCTGCAGGTGGCGGGTTACAAGACCCCCGACCCGCTGTCGTACTTCTTCCGCAAGCGCGCCCTGGAGGTGCAGACGGCGCAGATCCTGGATCTGATCCTGCCGGAATTCCGTCTGGTGCAGGAGTTGTCGGCGCCGGGTGGCGATGACGAGGCGCGCGAGGCCATCGGCAAGAACCTGAACCCGTTCAAGCGTAAACGCGATCTGCCGGTGGTGTATTGGTCGGGCATCATCGACGCCGATGCCACGCCTCGGGATCTTACCTATAACGTGCCCGACTATTTCAACGGCAGCCTGCGCCTGATGGCGGTGGCGGTGACGCCGGACACGGTGGGCGTGGCGGAGCGCAAGACGGTGGTGCGCGGGCATTTTGTGCTGAGCCCGAATGTGCCGACCTTTGTCGCACCCGGGGATGAGTTCCAGGTGAGCCTGGGGGTCGCCAACAACGTGGACGACTCGGGCAAACAGCCGGAGATCAACCTCGAACTCAAGACCTCGAAGCACCTGGAGGTGCTGGGTGAGGCGCGCCAGACGGTGAAGATCGACGCGGGCCGTGAGTCGGTGGTGACTTACAAATTGCGGACGCGGGATGTACTCGGCTCCGGCAACCTCAGCTTCAGCGCCGCCATGGGCTCGAAACGCGCGCACTACAGCGTGGATCTCAGCGTGCGTCCGCCGGTGCCCTACATGACCACCGTGGTGGGCGGTCATTTCCAATCGGGCAAGGTGGAGGTGCCGGTGACACGGCGCATGTACGCCGAGTACCGCACCCTGGAGGTGGGCGCCTCGCCCTTGCCGCTCGGCATTGCGCGCGGCCTGATCCATTACCTGGATCGCTTCCCCTATGGTTGCACCGAGCAGCTGGTGAGCCAGGCCTTCCCGGCGTTGATCTTGCGCAACCGGCCGGAGTTCGGCTACGCACCGGCCAAGGTGGAGGCGAATCTCGCCCAGGTGCTGCGCATCCTGCGCGCGCGCCAGAACGGCGAGGGGGCCTTCGGTTTCTGGGCGGCCAATTCCCACGTGTCCGACTTCCAGGTGGCCTATGCGCTGCACTTCCTCACCGAGGCGAAGGAGCGTGGTTACGCGGTGCCCCAGGACCTGATGGACAAGGGGCTGAATTACCTGCGCTCCATCGTGCGCAACGATCCGGACACCCTGTCCCAGGCGCGGGAGCGTGCCTATGCGGTCTATGTGCTGACGCGCAACGGCCAGGTCACGACCAATTATCTCAACCAGCAACGCACGGCCCTGGACAAGAATTTCGCCAAGGTGTGGAAGACGGACCTGACCGGCGCCTACCTGGCGTCGGCCTACAAGCTGCTGAAACAGGACCGGCAGGCGGATAGTTTAATCGGCGAGTCGCGCTTCGGTCAGGCGCAACAGATCGACTACGGTTATTTCTACGATGGCCTGGTGCGTGACGCCCAGCTGCTGTATCTGCTGGCGCGCCACTTCCCCGCTCGCCTGCCGGATGTGAAGGCGGGCGCCATCGAGGCCATCGTCAATCCCGTGGCCGCGGGCAACTTCAGCACCTTGTCCTCCGCCTATACCATCCTGGCGCTGGATGCCTATGCGGAGTCCGCCGGCGTCGCCACCCTGGCGGAGTTGTCCGTCAGCGAAACCCTCATGGACAAGAGCAGCCACAACCTGGTGCTGCCCAAGGGGCTGTTCCCGAAGGTAGAGTTCTCCGACAAGGCGCAGAAGGTGCGCATCGCCAGCGGCGCCGACTTCCACCTGTTCTACCAGGTGACCCAGGCGGGTTTCGACCTGGCGCCACCGGCGCAGGAGATCAAACAGAAACTGGAGATCCAGCGCGAGTACCGCGACGCCAACAACAAGGTGGTGAACAGCGCCTCCCTGGGCGGTGAACTGACGGTGCATCTCAAGATCCGTTCGGTGGAGCAGGGCGGTTTGCAGAACGTGGCCATCGTGGACCTCCTGCCCGGCGGGTTTGAGGTGGTGCGCGATTCCATACGCAGTGTCACGCGCGCCAGCCCAGGCATCCACCCGGAGGAAGGCGAGGAAGGCGAACAAGGCGCGGAGGCGCAGGAAACCGCGCCATCCACCGAAGGGAGCGCCGCGTCGTTCTCGCCCGACTATGTGGACGTGCGCGAGGACCGCGTGGTGGTCTTCGGCCGCGCCCAGGCCAGTGCGCAGGAATTTACCTATCGCATCAAGGCCACCAACCAGGGTATGTATGCGGTGCCGCCGGTGTTCGGTGAATCCATGTACGACCGTGGGGTGCAGGCGCGCGGTTTTGGCGCCAAGATATCGGTTGAGAAGCCTTAGGGAACCACTGAACAAGTCCCCTCTCCCCCGCGCACTTCTGGCCCCTTCGGGGAGGTATAAACCGCAGGTCGAGGGTTAGGGTGAGGGGGGTGATCATCGATTTTGTCTTCACCCTGTCCCGCTCCCAAAGGGCATAGGTATCTACACAAGAACAAATCAAAAACCCCGCCCCGTTCCTTCCCCCTTTCAGGGGGAAGGTGAGGATGGGGGTGTGGGGCTAAACCATTGACCGAAACATCGTTAAAGCGACCACCTGGTTTCGTAAGGTCGCCCCGAGCAAGGCCCGCAGCGCCCTCCGTTTGCGGTCGCCCGGCGGGTCATTCCAGCGTTGTTGGACTAAACGATGAGTGGTGACGCTTAAGTGGAATTTTACCCCCTAGGGTGGACAATGCTGGCAATACACCCCCATCCTGGCCTTCCCCCTTTCAGGGGGAAGGGAAGATATTCTTGGAGCGTGGGGGTTGCCTGGAGTTGTGTAGATACGAGCGCCCTAAGGGAGAGGGAACCTAGCTTGATCGTTTCTGCCACTTGTTCAGAGCTTCCTTAGTTATAATGAACAATATTCGCCGGGCGGCCCCGGCGTTGTAGGTGGTTTGGTCTTATGGCAACGAATTTTCATCCACCGCAGGGGATACATCGTGTGGTTACCTCCTTCGTTCATCGCCTCCGCGCCATGACGCAACCCTCTGCTGTGTCGCGTCGCATCCTGCGCCGCGCGCTTTGGGTGTTGGCGATACTGGGTGTGATCTATGCGCTGATACCGCGCCCGCCCTTGTGGGAGGGCTTAAGCTACTCCAACGCCTACTACGACCGCGAGCAACGGCTGCTGCGCCTCACCCTGGCCGCCGACGACAGGTATCGCCTGCGTCTGTCCCTGGCACAGATTGCACCGACAGTGATCGACACGACTCTGCTTTACGAAGACCGCCATTTCTACTGGCACCCCGGGGTGAATCCCGTCTCCCTCATCCGCGCCGCGTACCAGACGCTCACCGGCGGACGCCTGATCGGCGGCTCGACCCTGACCATGCAGCTGGCGCGCATTCGCTTCAATATCGACTCCCGCAGCGTCACCGGCAAGCTTACGCAAATCGCCCGCGCCCTGCAGATCGAGCTGTTTTATTCCAAGGACGAAATCCTCGAGGCGTATCTCGGCTTGGCGCCCTATGGCGGCAACGTGGAAGGCATCGGCGCCGCCAGCCTGATCTATTTCGGCAAACCCGCGAGCCGCCTGACCCTGGCCGAGGCCCTGAGCCTGAGCGTGATCCCGCAGAGTCCGGCGCGCCGTGTCCCGGGCAATGACGCCCTGGTGGTGGCGCGCGATCTCCTGGTGCAGAAGTGGCTCGCCTCCCACCCGCCGGCAGCGAGCGAACGGGATCTGCTGCGCATGCCCCTCACCCTGCACAGCATCGGCGATCTGCCGTTCCGCGCACCGCATTTTGTCGACGCGTTGAATGCCGGGCCGTCCCGCCCCGGCGAGGTGCACACGACACTGGATCTGCGACTGCAGGCGGTGCTCGAGCGTCAGGCGAACGCCTATCTGGCGCGGCGCCGTTCGCAGGGGCTGCACAACGTGGCGGCCATGCTGGTGGATACTCAGACCCTGGAGGTGCGCGCGCTGTTGGGCTCCGCGGATTTCTTCGACGACGCCATCCAGGGTCAGGTGAACGGCACGCGTGCGCGGCGTTCCCCCGGTTCGGCGCTCAAGCCGTTTATCTATGCCCTCGGCATGGATCAGGGGCTGGTGCATCCCCTGACCATGTTGAAGGACGCGCCGGCGCGCTTCGGCGGATTCAATCCGGAGAATTTTGATCGCGAGTTCGCCGGTCCCGTGAGTGTGCATGACGCCCTCATCCGCAGCCGCAACCTGCCGGCGGTGCAGGTCGCCATGCGTCTACATCAGCCCAGCCTGTATGAATTCTTGAAGCAGGCGCAGGTCGGGCTCCCCCGCGGCGAGGACTATTACGGACTCGCCCTGGCGCTGGGGGGCGCCGAGGTTACGATGGAAGAACTGGTGCAGCTGTATGCCGCCCTGGCTAATGGTGGCCAGTGGCGTGCGCTGCGTTATGTACAGAATGATTCGCCCGATACGGGTGCACGCATTCTTTCGGCGGAGGCGAGCTTCCTCGTCCTCGATATCCTCAAGGACAATCCGCGTCCCGCCCAAGGATATCGCGGCGAGTGGACGCGGGAGAATTTTCCGGTGTACTGGAAAACAGGCACGTCCTTCGGTTTCCGCGATGCCTGGTCCGTGGGGATCTTCGGTCCGTATGTGCTGGCGGTGTGGAGCGGAAACTTCGATGGCGCGGGCAACCCGGCCTTCGTCGGCGTCGAGGCCGCCGCCCCGTTGCTGTTCGAGATCATCGACGCCCTGCGCGCGGAGGGGTCGCCGTTGACGCCGTTCCATCCCGCGCCGCCGTCGGATCTGACGCAAGTACAGGTATGCGCCGTGTCCGGACAGATCCCCGGACAGCACTGCCGGCATATCGTGCCCACGTGGTACCGGCCCGGCGTGTCGCCCATCAGCGTGTGCGATATCCACCGCGCCGTCAGCATCGACACCCGCACCGGACAGCGCGCCTGTCGACCGGGGGCCACCGGCACGCGCACGGAGGTATTTGAATACTGGCCGTCGGATCTGCTGAGGCTGTTCCGTCAGGCCGGCATCCCGCGCCGCTCCCCGCCACCGGAAAATACCGACTGCCCCCTGGAAGTGCGCGCCACCCGCGGCAACCCGCCGCAGATCACCTCGCCCCAGACCGGGCTCGCCTACAGTTACCGCGCCGGCGAGCGGCAACTGGCGCCGCTGGCCTTCAGCGCGACCACCGATGCGGACGTACATTCGATTTACTGGTTTCTCGACGAACGTTTTGTCGGCCGCTCCGACGGCGGGCAGCCGCTGTTCTGGCCGCCGCGTCCGGGACAATTCATGCTGCGCGCCGTGGATGATCAGGGGCGTTCCGATGCCCGGCCCATCAGTGTGCAAATTATTCCTTGATAGATGGGTGTCCTTGTTGCCGGCAATTCGCGCTGGATCTCAGGCACAGACCACGTCCTCTTGTCACACCATCGATAATCGTGGTCTGTCTCATTGTCGAGGGTTATTTGTGTCGCCGTATATACTCGCGCAAGACTTCGTTGATTTTCGATTGATACTTTTCGCTGCGCGCCTTGAACCAGGCAAGCACGTCGGCATCGAGGCGAAGACTGATGGCCGTTTTTACCGGACGGTAGAAACGTCCTTGAACGGCGCCGTCCCAGTCGCGCACCTCCGGGATATCTTTGGTATCGATCTCCCGTTCCGGGAGGTATTTCAAGACCTCGATCTCTTTCTTCCTGCGTGTTGTTCGCTTAACTTTTTTCATAGTGCCTCCGTTCATGCGCAGTCGCCTTACGCGCCGAGATGATGCGGATGGTCTCTTCGTCTTCAGTATGA
>JANNJF010000725.1:0-3299 GCA_031405715.1 Gammaproteobacteria bacterium
GGCCATCGCGCACATCGGGCGGGCGAGGGCGTTGATGGAGCGCGTGCTGCAGCTGGATGACACGTATTATTATGGCGGCGCGCATCTGTTTTTCGGGGTGTACTATGGCAGCCTGTCGCCCATGTTTGGCGGGGACTATGAACGCTCACGCCGCCACTTCAGCCTCGCCACCGGTATCACGCAGGGGAAACTGCTCATGGTGGATGTGTTATATGCCGAGTCACTGGCGCGCCAGACCCTCGATCGCAAGGCGTTCCATGAAAAATTAACCGCGGTGGTGCAGGCACCGATCGATCTGTTCCCGGAGATGGCCCTGGCCAACCGGATCGCCCAAGACAAGGCCCAACATCTTTTGAATAAAGAAAAGGAATGGTTCTGATGGCCTGGCGCCGATTTCTTCTGGCGCTATGCTGTTTGTGCGCATTGCAGGCCCAGGCACAGGAAGTGTATGTCTTCAAGTTTGCCACCCTGGCGCCCAGCGGCTCCACCTGGATGAACATCATCGAGGACTGGGCCAGGCAAGTGGAAAAAGACAGCAACGGGCGCTTGGTCTTCAAGCTGTACCCGGGTGGTGTAGCAGGGGATGAAACCGATGTCCTTCAGAAGATTCATTTCGGCCAATACCATGGCGGCGCATTTAGCGGTTACGGCATTGGCCATGTGTATGCGTCGGCACGGGTGCTGGAGATACCCTTTCTGTTTCGCGATTACGCCGAGATCGACTATGTGCGTAAGCTTTCCATGAGCGGAATCGAAGCCGGGTTTCATGCGAATGGCTATGAGCTGTTGGGTTGGATGGAAATGGGTTTTGTGCGTTTCTTCTCACGCAAGCCGATTCGCAATCTTGAGGATCTGCGGCAGCAGCGTATCTGGTTATGGCAAGGCGACCCGCTGGGGCAGGCGTTCTTTGACGCCACGAATATTTCCCCCGTATCTCTGTCGATCACCGATGTGTACACCAGCCTTTCCACCGGTATGATCGATACGGTTTATTCCACGCCACTGGCAGCCATCGCCATGCAGTGGTTCAACAAGACAAAATACGTCACCGATGTACCCATGGCCAATGGCATCGGCGCCCTGCTGGTGTCGAGAAAATTCTTCGATCCCTTGCCGGCGGACCTGAAGGCGCTGTTGAAATCCACCGGCCAGGCAGCGGGTGTGCGCCTGGTGGCGGAGACGCGCCGGGACAACGAGAAAAGCCTCGCGGTGCTCAAGCAGAACGGATTGCAGTTTCTCATGACAGACAAGGATGTCGACCCGGTGGAATTTGCCAAGATACGCGACCAGGCGGCGCTGGAGTTGGCCCGTAGCGGTTATATCCCACAGCCAGTGTTTGACCGTGTGCGTAAACTGCTCGGCGAGTACCGTGCCCGAAAGCCCGGCGTCTGAGAAATGTCACGCGCCATGACCGGGATGTTTTGCAGGGCGCGGGTAGTGCTCACACGGTTGGAGGAGTGGCTCGCCGCCACCAGCATTTTGCTGCTCATCGGGTTGTCCCTGACGCAGATCGTGGCGCGCAATGCGTTTGACACCGGCTTTCCTGGCATGGACAAGCTCGGCCGCCAACTCGTCCTGTATGTGGCCTTTTTCGGCGCGGCCCTCGCGGTCACCCTGGACCGGCACATCCGTGTCGATATCGCCGCCCACTGGTTGAGCCCGGATTGGCGCACGCGACTGTATCGACCATTCTGCCTGCTGTCGGCCGTGGTGTGCGCATTATTCTTGCACGCGGCCGTGCGTTTCTTTCATGAGGCATGGTTGCTTTCCCCGGCGAATGAGCGCTGGTGGGTTATGTTGGCGGTGATTATCCCCGCCGGGTATTTCCTGTTACTGGTGCATTTCCTGCTGGAGCTGATCATCGGGCGCGGGACACCAGCGGCTGGCCCTCCATGAGTGTGGCGATCCTGTTGGTGCTGGTGCTGCTGGCGCTGATGGGTCTGTCTTTGTTTATCGTATTGGGTGCCGGCGCGCTGGTGGCCAGCTGGCTCGTGGGTCTCGACTTCGCCACGCTCATCATCGAGTTGAATCGTCTGGCGTCATCGCCCAATCTGAGCGCCATCCCATTATTCACCTTCGCGGGCGTGGTGCTGGCGGCCGGTGGCGCCCCTCAACGTCTGATCAAACTGTTCAATGCCATGTTCGGCTGGTTGCCCGGCGGCCTCGCGCTGGTGGTGTTGATGTCATGCGCCTTCTTTACCGCCTTCTCCGGGGCCTCCGGCGTGACTATCCTGGCGTTGGGAGGGTTGTTGTATCCCATGCTGACGCAGGCTGGCTACTCGCAGCGCTTTTCCCTGGGACTGCTCACGTCGTCCGGATCCATTGGATTATTATTCCCACCCAGCCTGGCGGTCCTGCTGTACGCCATTGTGGCGCAGGTCAATGTGGATCAACTGTTCCTGGCGGGCATCGTCCCTGGTCTGTTGTTGCTGGTGTTTCTCGCGGCCTACAGTCTGAGGCAGGGCGGACTATCGACCACAGCGCGCGTGCCGTTTTCCAGCGAGGCGCTGGTCAGTGCCTTGCGCGCAGGGGTGTGGGATGTGTTGCTGCCCGTGGGTATTACCATCGGTATCTTCGGTGGCTGGGTGACCGTGAGTGAATCGGCGACCTGCACCGCCGCCTATGTGCTGCTGCTCGAATCGGTCATCCACAAGAATCTGAATTTGCGGAAGCAGTTTGTGCCCTTGGCACGGGACAGCGCCGTGCTGGTAGGCAGCATCCTTATAATATTAGCCATGGCCATGGGGCTGACCAATCTCCTTATCGACGCGCAGCTGCCGATGAAAATGTTGGCGCTGCTGGAAGAGACCGTGCACAGCCAATTGAGTTTTCTGCTGCTGCTTAACGCCTTTCTCCTGCTCGTGGGGGCGATGATGGATATTTTCTCCGCCACCGTGGTGGTGGTGCCGTTGATACTGCCACTGGCACTGCGTTATGGCGTCGACCCGGTGCACCTTGGTATAATCTTTCTAGCCAATCTTGAGATTGGGTATATTACGCCGCCGGTGGGCATCAACCTGTTTCTCGCCTCGCAGCGTTTCAACAAGTCCGTGCTGGAAGTATTTCGTTCCACCCTGCCTTTCCTGTTTCTCATGTTACTCTGGCTCATTCTGGTGACCTACGTGCCGCTGATCTCTTTGTGGTGGCGTTAGTGCTGCGTGAACCCAGGGGAATTTCCCGTCCCGTGCCTGTAGCTGAACCTTTTCATCGGCCGATGCTTGACACGCAAGTATTTTTCGCGCATATAATCACACCGTTTGTGGATGTCTGGCAAATCAGCTGACAAGGGATATGGCAAA
>JANNJF010000726.1:0-1479 GCA_031405715.1 Gammaproteobacteria bacterium
CATCACGGCCATCTGCTCCGACCACCAGCCGCACGAACCGGACGCGAAGCTCGCCCCCTTCGCCCAATCCGAACCGGGCATCTCGGGGCTCACCACGTTGTTACCCCTGACCCTCAAGCTGGTGGATGAAAAGATCATCAGCCTCGGCGAGGCCATTGCGTTGTTGACCTACAAGCCGGCGGATATCCTCGGCATCGGTGCGGGCCATCTGAGTATCGGCGCCACCGCCGATGTCTGCATCATCGATCCGGAGGCTTGGTGGACCCTGACGGAGAGCCAGTTCGTCAGCCGCGGACGCAACAGTCCGTTTCTCGGCTGGGAATTCCGCGGGCGGGTGACGCATACGTTGGTGGGAGGGGAAGTGGTGTACGAGTTGGGCGGGACCACGGAGGCCAAAAAATAACCTGGGCTCGCATAGGGTGGGTATTGCCCACCAGCGATCGCCGATCGAAGCCCGAGCGGCGGGTAATGTCCTCCCAATGTCTACCCTAGTTTAATAAATAACCGCGCCAGATCGTGTATCGGGGTGGACGTGGAGTCCGCGGGAGCAAGCTCCCGCTATTAAAGCGGCGGCGAGCCGCCGCACTCCAGCTTATTTTAGTTATATTAGAACGTCACATTGCGCATGGAATCGCCCAGCTCCTGACCCTTGGCCTCCTTGCCTTCGAGCTTGACGCGCAGGCGCAGGTCGTTGACCGAGTCGGCGTTGCGCAGGGCGTCGTCGTAACTGATCAGTCCGGCCTCGAGCAGGTTGAACAGCGACTGATCGAAGGTCTGCATGCCGGCCTCCGTGGACTTGGCCATGAGCTCCTTGATGCCGTGCACCTCGCCCTTCAGGATCAGGTCGGCGATGAGGGGTGAATTGATCATCACCTCCACCGCCGGCACCCGGCCCTTGCCGGTCTTGATCGGGATCAGGCGCTGCGAGATCACGGCCTTGAGATTGAGCGACAGGTCCATGAGCAACTGGTCGCGCCGGTCCTCGGGGAAGAAGTTGATGATGCGGTCGAGGGCCTGGTTGGAGCTGTTGGCATGCAGGGTCGCGAGACACAGGTGACCGGTCTCGGCGAACTGAATGGCGTATTCCATGGTCTCGCGTGAACGAATTTCGCCGATGAGGATCACGTCTGGCGCCTGACGCAGGGTGTTCTTCAGCGCGGTATCGAAGGTTTGCGTATCCACGCCCACTTCGCGCTGGGTGATAATGCAATTGCGATGTTCATGCACGAATTCGATCGGGTCTTCGATAGTGATGATATGGCCGTAACTGTACTCGTTGCGGTAGCCCACCATGGACGCCAGGGAGGTGGTCTTGCCGGAGCCGGTGGCGCCGACAAAAATCACCAGGCCGCGCTTGGTCAGGGCGATATCCGCCAGGACCTTGGGCAAGCAGAGTTCGTCGAATTTGGGGATCTTGGTTTCGATAGTGCGCAGCACCATGCCGACACGCCCCTGCTGCATAAATATATTCACACGAAA
>JANNJF010000727.1:0-1171 GCA_031405715.1 Gammaproteobacteria bacterium
GGTGCTGAACGCGGCGTGTTGTTCGGCGACTCGTTCTGGTTTCCCCTTGATTTCCACGCCTAGAACATATTCCGCGTTATCCCAAAGCAGGTTGGCGACAACACCTGAAGTTTTTTTCGCACCTTGGGGCACTAAAAAGCGCTGGCCGATTTTTTTCTTGCCTTCTGTGGTGCGTGTATCGGCCAAATTGATAAGCTGGCCATCAACGTCTATCTCGATGACAAAGGGAATTTCCTTTTCCTCCAAGCCGAAAGCTGGTAGCCGATCCCGTGGGTCGGAGGAACGCTGGCGACGCAGATAGTAGTCGTTTAGCGCTTGCAGAATCATCCCCGTACCCCCTCGCTGTCCCACGCTGGTACGTTGACCGCGCCGTTTTCGATCCGAGCGCGGAAAAACCGGGGCTGCGGGTCATTAGGTTTGGTGAAATCCAGGTCATGAAGCATGAAGCCCAAGTCTCGGGTTTCATCAATGGCAGCCGATTCTGTTGTGGTATCCGGTATTAACCTGAACCATGCCGCGAACTCACGGCAGCCCAGATAGGGCTGGTTTACGCACTGGCCCTTGCTCGCACGGCGCTCGAACATTTCCTGGTATTTCATTGCCGATCCCGATGGATCACTTTCGCGTCTGAATTCCATATCGGCATGGACCCGATAGGCCACGTCTCGGAGGAACAGCCCGGCGCGTTGTTGGCGGTCGTCTTCAATGTTGAGGCCGAGAATGCCTGTGCCATTTTTCATGGCAGTTTCCACGTTACGTGTGGAGACTACGCTGGCGACTTCGTTGCGGCGCAAGTTTATCCAACGAATGGGCTTGAGCACCTCAATCTTGCGAATATGCCAGCGGATGGCCGGTTTCCACAGAATAGCTTCGAAGCAGGCTCGGGCGGCAGAGGGAGTCATCACGTCGTAGCTCACCCGTTCGACTTTCATTTCTGGGCGGGTGAAGCAGGCGAAATCTCCGGTAAGTTCAAGGCAGTAAGTTTTCATAATTTCCCCTTACGCGATGCAATTTTCTGGTTTAAGCGGCAAGCCGTCGAGATTGAGGCCAAGATCAGGATCATAGAGCCAGTCGCTGACTTGGACATACAAACCGGGAATAATTTCTTCTACATCGCCTTGTGAGAGCAGCTTCATAACTTCGCGACGATGGATGGTGACGGTGTAACGCT
>JANNJF010000728.1:0-3347 GCA_031405715.1 Gammaproteobacteria bacterium
CGTTCACGGTGCCATCTTGGGGAAGCGAGGCATCGCAACGCAGATAGCCGAATGGTGCGATTCAGGTTTCGTCGAAAAGCTGTTCAGGCTACTTTTGGCACAAGGTTATTACTCGGCATATATCGTACTCCGCGTAACCGAGCGACCTACTGGAAAGTAGTTACCAGCTGCATAGACATGCAGAAAAAATGGAGAAAAAAAGGGATCGGAGGAGAAGGGCACATGCTTAAGTCATGACCCTCTGGCCCAACATAAGCAAGACTGGCCCGAGCCGTGATGAAAGTGGGCTTGCGCAACCTATTGACGCATTACTTCAGGAACCAGCCAGCATGCAGCCTTATCCTTACGTGCATGCGCAACAACAGCGACGGGCACACCATCGCTACGGATGTGGTCGGCAGCGTGTGCCTTACAGGTGAGTCATGCCGCACACTGATGTTCACGCCTCCGGGACCATGCGCCGGTGGGAATGACGTGGTCATCATGCGCTATGGAGTGGAGCAACCATAATGTGAAGCACTGTGGAGTGCGCCTACCCAACCTATAGCCCGACGACGCGTCCTAGGTTTTGTGTGTGCCACAAATATTTAGTGAGTCGCGTGTTTCCTAGCGCGCGGTCATTCCGAGGTTTCTCGCCGCCAGCACTGCTTGTGTACGACTGACAACGCCCAGGGCGCGGAAAATGCCGGTCACGTGTGACTTGACTGTTTTTTCGGAAAGCCCGAGCTCCGTGGCGATCTGTTTGTTGCTGAGGCCCTGGCAGATGCACACGAGCACATCCATCTGGCGTAACGAAAGTTCCTCAACTGCCGAAACGACGGGACTCGCGGGCCTTCGCTCGGTGCCGGTATAGACAGTGCTGGCCGATACCGACTCGGGTAAATACACCGTACCTTGCTGCACCTGCCGCAGTGCCTCCATGAGTACACGCGGCGAGGAGGACTTGGGGATGTAGCCAAGTGCGCCGGCGTCGATGGCGCGGCGCATGTCTGCCTCGCGCTCCCGGGCCGAAAGCACCACGACCGGCAAGGAAGGAAAGCGGCGGTGAAATTCGCCGATGGCGGTAAAACCGTCGATGTCGGGAAGGCTGAGGTCCAGCAATACCATGTCCGGCGTCTCGCGTCCGGCGGCGGCGAGCCCCTGTTCGGCATCGGCGGCGGTGATGATGTGTATGCCGGGCTCGAGTTGGCGCAGAATGGCCGCGATGCCCTCCAGAAACAATGGATGATCGTCGATCACGAGCAGTCGTAATGACATACCGCCCCCTTGAGTTTTTATTTTTGTCCGCTAGCGTAACGTATTTGCAAAAAACCATTCAAATCGAACTTAAGGCTATGTGACTTTAGTCGCATAGCCTTAAGTTCGCGTAGCTAAAGTATAGTCCGCGGCCTATGTGGCATTTTCTGTCGAGCCCGCACGTCATAGTGGCTAACGCAATACATTAACATAATTACAACCGCTAATTCGATACCTCCTGTGAGAATAATCACTATGTGGCACCGGCAAAGGCTTTTTGGGCCGTGGTTAGCCATGGTCATCGCGTTAAGCGCCTGCAACGGCGGTGGCGGTAGCGCGGGGGAAAGCGGCGGCGGAAATAATCCGCCACCACCACCCGCGCCGCCAGCCACAGGGGCGAATTTTCTGGTCCGGGTTAACTTCACGAGTTGGTTGGGGAAGGTGAGGGTGTGTCACGCTCGATCTTGTATCTGGTGAACCGCACCGGTACCGATGGGTGTGGTCGATGATCGTTGGGCAATTTACCGGTCGCAAGCCGACAAGCATTTGTACATCGTTGAAACCAATGGATCAGGACGTGTTGTATTGACCGCGCAGGCGGCGGCTGGTTTTTCCAGTGCGGATTTTATCGGTGCCATGCAAACAAAAACGACGCCCCCGGCCGCCGTGCCACAACCGTTCCCCGTCTTTGGTGTCGATCGCGGCCCATGCGGGCGGATTGGCGTTGTCGCACAAGCGCCGGGCCCGGGACCGGCGCTTGTGCCAGCCCCCGGCCCCGACATCTGGCAGCTCGCCACAGCGGCCACCGACGCCGGCAACGGTATCGCCATCGACTCAGCCGGCAATGTGTTGGTGATCGGCACCACATCGGGCGATATCG
Organism: Gammaproteobacteria bacterium; assembly: GCA_031405715.1. Lineage (GTDB taxonomy): Bacteria > Pseudomonadota > Gammaproteobacteria > Acidiferrobacterales > UBA6901 > JANNJF01. Next base: position 2,117 of record JANNJF010000728.1, read on the forward strand.
ATGGCAACGGCGGGGGTAGATATCAGGGTGGCATCGGCGACGTCTTTTTTGCGCAGTACCGTCCTGACGGACAAGTTGTCTGGATCAACCACATCGGCACCAGTGGCAATGAAGCCGGCATGGCGATCGCGCGCGATGGCAGTGACAATGTCTATATTACCGGCGAGACACGTGGTCCCCTTGCTGGTCCGAACAGTCTGGTCGGTTCGGGGGACATTCTCCTGGGGAAGTACAACCGTAATGGCGTACGCGAGTGGATCCAGCAGTTCGGCACCACTACGGAAGACCGCGGCAATGCCGTCGCTGTTGATGGCCAGGGCAATGTTTATGTGGCCGGATACACCCTCGGCGAAGTCGACGGCGCCAACCACCCGCCGTTTGGCGACCAGGACGCGTTCCTCGCGAAATACGACAGCAACGGTAACCGTCTTTGGATTCGCCAGCTGTCCACCGGCAGCCACGATTATGCGACGGGTGTGACCGTCGATGTGACGGGCAATGTCTATATCGCCGGCCTCACCGACGGCGACATGGACGGCACGGGCGCACAAACCTATCACGGCGCCAGCGACATCTTTGTCGCCAAGTACGACAGCAGCGGGACGCAGCAATGGGCCAAGCAGTTTGGCACCAGCGGTGCGGATGAAGCACGCTCCATGACGTCGGATGGCGGCAATGTCTTTGTCACCGGCATCACAAACGGTGACCTCGACGGTGCCGGTAGCCAGACGTACCGTGGCGAGAGCGATCTATTCATTCTGAAACTCGACAGCAGCGGCAATGTACAGTGGCTGCGCCAGCACGGTACTTTCGTGGGCGACGAGGCTAATGGGATTACCCTCGACGGCCTTGGCAATGTGTATCTCACCGGCATCACCACTGGTGATCACGATGGCGCCGGTGCCGGTGTCAATGCCGGCGGCGGCGATATCTTTGTTCTGAAATACGATTCGAACGGCAACCTGCGGTGGATACGCCAGCGCGGTTCGAATCAATACGACGCCGGTCATGTCACCGCCGCCGACGCCTCCGGCAGTGTTTTTCTCGCCGGCACGTCGTTCCGCGACATCACCACCGATTCGGCCGGACCGTCGCAAGGGTTGAATGATGTGGTGATCATGCGTTATGGAGTGGAACAACCGTAGTGTTGTAGCGCACCATAGGGAGCCTCTGAACAAGCCCCCTCTCACCCGTGCACTTCGGGGCAGGTTTAAGGTGAGGGGGGCATCAG
>JANNJF010000729.1:0-7622 GCA_031405715.1 Gammaproteobacteria bacterium
CGCGCGAGCCGGCGGAGGCGTAGAAGCGCGCTGCATGGGCGAATCGAAATAAACGGTGATGGGCGCATGGGTGGGCAGTTCATCGCCGCGCACCGGATCGTAACCCTTGACGTTGGGGGCAATGGGGGGACATTTAAGACGCCAGGGTTGCGCAGATTAGACAAGGGTCGCGCGAGCTTCTGAGCAATATTGAGCGCTCTCACCGGCCACGTGGCCAAAGGTCACAGCGCAGCAGCCGTTAGCTCGCAACCGCCTGCATCAACGCCGCAATCTTTATCGTCGCAAAATTGGAGAAGGTGTCAGACACCGCATAAGGCAAGATGATCTGGTTTTCGTATCGATCCTGGGACCTATGCGGCTACGCCCACTGCCATCGATCCAGGCCTGTTGAATGAATCCATCGCCTATTACCAGACCGCCGCACACGCATTCAAGTCCGGCGCCCTGCGAGATCCGGGTTATCCCGGGCCTGAATCCACGTTGCATGCGGCCACTAAGCCATGAGAATTCAGCCCCAATGAATCTCCTGCCATGATTTACTCGGCCCAACGCCGCCCATAACCGGCAGCAAAAATCAGAGCGCCGAAGGAACGGCGTTTTTTGCTGACCGAGTTGATGGGCTTGTTGCAAGAACAAGTAACAATTGTTCATGTCTTGATATCTACCAGCTCTCTTGCGATGAGCGCACTCAATACTGCATTTACTGCGGCCAAGGTCAGCCATAATCCAACCCAGAATTGTGGTGGGCCTGAATCAAGATCGCGTGCGGATAGTACGTTTGGAAATTGAGGGGAAAGATACAAGGTTCCCTCTACACTGTACCACCCCTGCATAGGTGCCATTATGACGAGCGCTGCCGATGCGGTCGCAAGTGCAAAGAGCGACGCTGCTGTCGTTACCGCCCCTAAACGCCTCATGATGTCCTTCTTTGGTCCTATTCGGTCTGTGAAGACTGACTGCAAGATGAGTATCTTGGTCTTGCGCCCCGCTCCCTCACGTAACAGGATGCTAGCTTGCCGCAGAAAATGCGTATCGATCAGTAACCAAAGAAGGAGAGCGCTAGGAATAAACAAAGCCACTACTAGGTACAGGGGAGTGGGTAATCTCCAACCAAAGAACTCTCGGGCGTCGCCAACGCCTGGACGATAAGGGGCAAGATGCTCATGGAGAAAGGGGATCCTTCCCCAATTGATTCCTTTATCTGTATCAGCCCGATCAATGCTCTGGAACGATATTGCCATCGGATCTGCTGATCGAATAGTCGGCGTCTCGGACCTATCCTTGTATCCGCGCCACCATTCCGACAGTGGCTTGGTGTACTTCTGCGAGAAATCGTACAGGACTATGGGAAGTTTTGAGTAATAATCTTCGAATTTCCATTGATGTATGTAGAAATCTACAAGCATCAAACCGAAGATGGTCACCAACAAAAGTGTGATATGCCGAATGCGCTTGGCTCTTTGTCTGTACAATTCGAGGAAGTAATCGGAATCGTTCATAGTGAGTGGCCTAACTGTGTATTAGACCGCACGCAGTTTTTTACCTATTTATTCTGCATGCGATCTATATCGGTTTGAATGTGGCCAAAAGCTACCACATAGTCTTGTGGGCGATAAGGACATCGTCCGCCTGCACCCTCGCCAAGGACAGCATTATAATTGATTAAACCGCCTCCCGGTTCTTTGCATAATTATTTTTATAAATTATAAGCTTATGGCCGCAAACCCCACCGTGCTGCACGGATACGCGTGATGCGCGGAATGGTACTTAAAAACTACCCATATCAGCGCCAGGGCACCTATAGTGCTGCAAGATGTTAAGTGTTGTCTTCAGGGCAAAGGCCGCAAGACCGACCTAAAAGGCTCAACAACAGGGCCACTGAGATCTTGCTGTAATATTGTCTACAGTCATGTAGAGTATCCAACATGATTTCCAAGATCAGGCCAGGTTGGCTACTACTGCTCGTCAGCCTGCCCTCCAACCGTGTAACACCGCGTATGCGTGTGTGGCGCGCCCTTAAAAGTATGGGTGTCGCGGTGCTGCGTGACGGCGTTTACCTGCTGCCGCTGTCAGGGGAGGCGCAGCGCGCCTTCGAGGAACAGGCGCAGGCGGTAGTCACCAGCGGCGGTACGGCCCAGGTGTTGCCCCTCGGCGATATTTCCCGGGAACAGCAACATTGGTTCCAGCAACAGTTCGATCGCCGCCCCGAATATGCGCGCGTGGCCGAGGCGCTGCGCGCCCTCAAAACCGGCCTGACCAAACGTAACCTCGCCGCCCGCCGGCGCAGCCTCAAAAAATTGCAGCGCGAGGTTGCGGCCATCCGCCTCACCGATCACTTTGCCGATGCCGCGGCGGAGCAGACGGCGCAACTCCTGGGCGAGGTGGAGGCGGCGGTCGGCGCCTTCGGCTCGCCGGGAGAACCGCGCACCCAGGCCGGCGCGATTGCGCGCCTCAAGCGTAGCGATTATCACGGCCGCACCTGGGCCACGCGCGCGCGGCCCTGGGTGGACCGGCTAGCGAGCGCCTGGCTGATCCAGCGTTTTATCGATCCCAAGGCGCGCATCGTCTGGCTCAAGGACCCGAAGCGCGTCCCGCGCGGGGCCCTGGGTTTCGACTTCGATGGCGCGGCGTTTACCCACGTGGGGACGCGCGTCACGTTCGAGGTGCTGCTGGCGAGCTTCGCCCTCGACAACGATGCCGGTCTTGCGCGTCTGGCGCAACTCGTGCACCAGCTGGATGTGGGCGGCCTGCCGGTGGCGGAGGCGCCCGGTATCGCCGCGGTGCTGGCGGGCCTGCGCGCGACACAGGCCAACGACGACCGGCTGCTGGACAGCGCCGGGGAAATTTTCGACCACCTCTATCACAACTACTCGAATCCACAATAAACAGGAGCAAACATGGCTACCACAGCGAGTAAAACGCAGGACCAAGCACCCCCGCCGGTATCCCTGGGGGAGGCATTTGTCTACTGGCTCAAACTCGGCTTCATCAGCTTCGGCGGCCCCGCGGGACAGATCAGCATGATGCATCAAGAACTGGTGGAACGCCGGCGCTGGATATCGGAGCACCGCTTCCTGCATGCCCTCAACTACTGCATGCTGCTGCCCGGACCGGAGGCGCAGCAGCTCGCCACCTACATCGGCTGGTTGATGCACGGCGCCCGCGGCGGCATCATGGCGGGTGTGCTGTTCGTGCTGCCATCGCTGTTCATCCTCATCGCTCTCACCTGGATCTACCTCGCCTTCGGCAACCTGCCGGTGGTCGCAGGCATTTTGTACGGCATCAAACCGGCGGTGACGGCCATCGTCGTGTTCGCCGCCTATCGCATCGGTTCCCGCGCCCTCAAGAACGGCGTGTTGTGGGCCATGGCCGCCGCCGCCTTCATCGCGATCTTCGCCATGAACATTCCGTTCCCGTACATCGTCCTGGGCGCGGCCATCATCGGTTATTTTGGCGGGCGCTTCGCGCCGGACAAATTCCGCACCGGCGGCCACCACGGTGACGGCGGGAAAAGCTACGGCGCGGCCATCATCGACGACCACACACCGCCGCCGGAGCACGCGCGCTTCCGCTGGGCACGCGTGGCCAGCTTTGCCGCCGTCGGCTTAGCCCTGGGTGCCAGTGTTATGCTTGCGCTGTTCACGTATTACGGCTGGCACAGCACGCTCACGCAGATGAGCTGGTTCTTCACCAAGGCGGCGCTGCTCACCTTCGGTGGCGCCTATGCGGTGCTGCCGTATGTCTATCAGGGCGGTGTCGAGCAGTACCACTGGCTCACGGGGCCGCAGATGATCGACGGCCTGGCCTTGGGTGAGACGACGCCGGGGCCGCTCATTATGGTGGTGGCCTTCGTCGGTTTCGTCGGCGGCTGGACCAAGGAAATCTTTGGCCCGGACCAGCTCGCCCTGGCCGGTGTCGTCGGCGCCATGGTGGCGACCTTTTTCACCTTCCTGCCGTCGTTCCTGTTTATCCTGGTGGGCGCGCCGGCGGTGGAGGCGACTCGCGGGGATCTCAAGTTTACTGCGCCGCTTACGGGTATTACGGCGGCCGTGGTCGGTGTCATATTGAATCTGGCGGTATTCTTCGCCTATCACGTACTTTGGCCGCAGGGAATTGTCCAGCCGCTGGACCTGCAAACACTCTTCCGTGGATTCGAATGGTTCTCGGCCTTGGTCGGCATCGCGGCGTTCGTGGCGCTGTGGCGCTTCAAGATAGATATCATCCCGGTGATCGGCGCCTGCGCGGCCGCCGGTCTCGCCTGGATGTTTTTATTGAAACCGCTATTCGTCTGAAGGAGAAATTATGGTCTACCAAATGAAACCACTTGGCTGCGATCCGGCGAAGCTCAAGGGATTATCCGAGAAGCTCATCGTCTCGCACTATGAGAACAATTACGCCGGGGCGGTAAAGCGGCTTAACGCTATTACTGAACAACTTGCCAGCATGGATTTCTCCAAGGCGCCGGTGTTTGTTATCAATGGCCTCAAGCGCGAGGAGCTGATTGCAACCAACTCCATGATCCTGCATGAGCTGTACTTCGATGGGCTCGGTGAATCCGGCGTCCCGGGTGACAAGCTGGCGGCGGTGATCAAGAAGGATTTCGGCAGCCTCGAGCGCTGGCAGACCGAGTTCAGCTGTATGGGCAAGGCGCAAGGCGGCGGCTCGGGCTGGGTGCTGTTGACCTACTCGCAGCGCGACAAGCGGCTGGTCAACCAATGGGCAGCGGATCACACCTGCAGCCTCGCCGGCGCCACACCGATCCTTGCCCTCGACATGTACGAGCATTCTTATCACATGGACTACGGCGCCAAGGCGGCGGCCTATGTCGATGCCAGCATGCATAACATCAACTGGTCCAACGCGGCGCGCCTGTACGATGTCGCGGCCAAGGCCTGACGGACAACCCCGGAGAAATGAACATGAGCCGTACTATTACCCCAAGCGAACTCAGGACGCTGCTGGCGCGCGACGCGGACGTCGTCCTGCTGGATATACGCCGCAAGAACGACTACGACGCCGATACGGTGAAGGTGCCGGGCGCTGCCTGGTATAACCCAGATCAGGTCGCCGAATGGAGCGCGCAGCTGCCGCGCGACAAGGACACGGTGCTCTACTGCGTGCGCGGCGGCTCGGTCAGCAACGCCGTAGTGGATGCGCTGCACGCCCAAGGCCTCAGGGCCCGCTTCATCGAGGGCGGCATTGAAGCCTGGAAGCAAGCCGGTGGACAGACTGTCGCTAAAAAGTAAGCAACACGCGCGCCGTGCCAGCATGGCCCGACATCAACCGGTTGCCCGACGGAGGTTATATGAAGTGGATCACACGGGAACGCCCCAAGATCGACCGCATTGCTTGTCCGTGGTTAGTCGCGCGGTTCATCGACAAGACACCGGAGTTCTTATACGTTCCATCTGACCAGGTGCTCGCCATTGCGGCCGACAGTGGCGCGATCCCTTATGACATCCCCGGCGTGGAATTCGGCCATGTGGGTGAGTTTTGCAGCTTCGACGCATTTCTGAAGAAATACGCGCTGACCGACCCGGCACTGCACAAGCTTGCGGTCATCGTGCGCGGCGCGGATACGGCGCGCCTCGATCTGGCGCCGCAGGCGTCTGGCCTGCTGGCCATTTCACTCGGTCTGTCGCACAACATTGCCGACGACCATGCGATGCTGCGGGTTGGGATGGTGGTGTATGACGCGTTATATAGTTGGTGCCGGCAGGATGGCGAGCAGAGTCATGCCTGGAATGCGCCGGCTTGAGGGCTCTCAGTTTCCGACTGTGTCGCGGGACCTTGGCAACTCAGGTGAATTTGACCAATCAACCCACTGCGGGCTTCCAAGTAAGATCCAGTTCTCGCGCCGCTTTTACATCGTCAAGTCGCCTTACCGGCGTGGTGTAGGGCGCACCCTTCACCATCTCCGGGTTGGCGCGTGCCTCGGCCAGGATCTCCTGCATCGCCGCGATAAATCCATCCAACTCTTCTTTGGATTCCGTCTCCGTCGGCTCAATGAGAAAGCATTCGGGCACGAGCAGCGGGAAATACGTGGTGGGCGCGTGATAACCCTTGTCCAGCAGGCGCTTGGCCACATCCATGGCGATCACGCCGGTTTCGTCTTTCAGTTTCTTCAACGTCAGGATGAACTCGTGAGTAGCACGGCGTTTCGGATAGGCCGCCTGGAATCCCGCCTGGGTGAGACCGGCGAGCATGTAGTTGGCATTAAGCGTGGCGTACTCCGCCACCCGATGCATGCCCTCGCGCCCCAGGAGGCGCGCATACACATAGGCGCGCAACAGCACGCCGGCGTTACCCATGTGCGCCGACAAACGACCGATGGTTAGCGGACGCTCCTTCTCCGTTAATAGATATAAGGAATCGTCTTTCGCCTTGGCAACAAAGGGCACGGGCATAAACGGCAGCAGACGCTCGTTCACCCCCACGGGGCCGGCGCCCGGACCGCCGCCACCGTGGGGCGTGGAGAAGGTCTTGTGCAGATTCATATGGATCACGTCGAACCCCATGTCGCCGGGCTTCACCTTGCCGAGGATGGCGTTGAGGTTGGCGCCGTCGTAATACGACAGACCGCCGGCCTCGTGCACGATCTTCTGCACCGCCTGGATATCGCGCTCGAACACCCCCAGGGTCGAGGGATTGGTCAGCATCAGGCCGGCGGTGTGCGGACCGACCGCGGCGCGTAGCTGTTCGATATCGATATCGCCATCGGCATTGGTGGGGATCTCGCGCACGCTGTAGCCGCACATCACCGCCGTGGCCGGATTGGTGCCGTGGGCCGCGTCCGGCACCAGGATCTCGGTGCGCGCCGTGTCGCCACGGGCATCGTGGTAGGCGCGGATCATGGCGATACCGGCGAATTCCCCCTGGGCGCCCGCCATGGGCGTGAGGGAAATACCCTTCATGCCGGTGACGTCCTTCAAGATTTCCTGCAGTTCATACATGCACGCGAGGAAACCCTGGCCCGTGGACTCCGGCGCCGACGGATGGCGCGCCAGCAGCGGCGGCAACATGGCGAGGGTGTTGCAGGCGCGGGGATTGTATTTCATGGTGCAGGAACCCAGCGGGTAGAACTGGGTGTCGATGGAGAAATTCTTCTGCGACAGCCGGGTGTAGTGACGCACCGCCTGCATCTCCGATACCTCCGGCAGCAACGGCGGCTGCTTGCGCAGGAGGTTTTGCGGAATGTCCTGGACAGCGGCCAGTTCGGTGGGCGCCTGGGAAGGATTACGGCGTCCGGGCCGGGAGTGCTCGAAGATCAACATGTTCATCATCGCCTTGGATAAATTATCTGTGACGGGAGTGTGGGAGCTTGCCCTCACCGGGCAAGGCGGCGGCAAGCCGCCGCACTCCATGATTACTTCAGTGCCGCAAGCGCCTTGTCGTAATTCGGCTCCTGGCTGATCTCCGGAACCAGCTCGGTGTAAACCACCTTATTGCTCTCGTCCAGCACCACCACCGCGCGCGCGGTGATGCCTGCCAGCGGTCCGTCGGTCATGAGCACGCCGTAGTCCTTGGCGAAGTGACGGTCGCGCATCATGGAGAGGCTCACGACATTCTTGCCCCCGGCCGTATTGGATCTCGTCCACCCCGATGGCGCGGATCGTATCGAG
>JANNJF010000730.1:0-3253 GCA_031405715.1 Gammaproteobacteria bacterium
TGTAGAGGATGGTATGTTCTACCGGCTGCCAGGCCTGGCACTGCATCAGCACTTCCGCGGCACGGCCGGTTGAGCCCCACAGCACCATGCAGCGCTCGACTTCCGCGCGGATGGCGTCCTGCACACCGCGCACCAGGCCGGTGTAGCCGCAACGCGTATCGGCACGTGCATTGGCGCGAATTTGATGGCCGGCGACATCGGCGAGGGCGGTGTAGTAGTTGATCTTGGCCACACCATGCTGGATGAGCTTGCGGAACTGTTCGTCGGAAAGTCCAGTACCACCGTGGATGACAAGGGGGATCTTGACGGCCTCGTTGATGCGTTTGAGGCGTTCGATATCGAGCTTCGGCCGGCCACGCAGACGCCCATGCACTGTACCGATAGAGACTGCCAGGCAATCTACCCCAGTGCGCTGTACAAAGGCCTTGGCCTCCTCCACTGAGGTGTACACGACTTCGCCGGGATGGCGCTCGGCATCTTCACCTTCGACCCCGGCGACATAACCGAGCTCGCCCTCCACGGCCACACCGCAGGCGTGCGCCATGTCCACTATGCGCCGGGTGTGCGCGACGTTGTCCGGAAAAGATGCCTGTGAGGTATCCACCATCACCCCGTTGCAACCGAGACCAATGGCGCGTACCGCGGAATCATGCGTAGCACCGTGATCCAGATGGATCGCCACCGGCACCGCCGCGCGCCGCGCCGCCTTCTCGGCCGCGGCCATGGCCAGCTCGAAATCGTAATACTCGAAATGCGACTCGGCCAGGCTCACGATCACCGGCGAACGGCAATGCTCCGCCGCCTGCAGGATCGCCTCGAGAAAATCCAGACTGACCAGATCAAAACCACCCACCGCATAACCATTGTGGTAGGCGTGGTTCAGCATGTCGCGCATATCAACCAATGGCATAAAAGTCCCCCGTCGTTGATGATCTCCCTTGGCGCCGCCGTGAGCGCGTTGCAGCGCGACAGAATCAACGGTGGCGTCTCAGCTGAAGTCCTCGCCCTCGTCTTCGCCAGCCTTGCCCGCCTCGAAGTCGGCGTCGTGTTGCGCGATGGCACGCCCGAGCATAGTAAGTGTGACGTTCAATAACGCAATGGCCGGATCGCTCGTCTGGACATGGCGACACTGCAAATCGTCCTGCAGCGCCGCGAGGCGGCTGAGCCACCGGCCATCGGGATCAATGGGACCTCCCGCCCAGTCGACCATGTTGACCAGTTTGTCGGCCGCGCTGGTCAGTGCAGCATATTGCTGCTGCGTTCCACCGGTCTCCGCCAGGGCGCTGACCGCCCGCAGCAATTCTGGCAGTTTCAATGTCTGGGTCCTCGTACTGCTGAAATTAAGCCGGGTCCTGGTCGAGCCGGCCCTCGCTGAACACGCGGCTGGCGAGCACATCCTCGGCTTCCAGTGTCATCAGATCGGTTTTCTTGAGTGTTTTTTTCGCACCGGCAAACAGCCGATTGGCCTGGCGCAGACGGGCGCGATCCAGGGCATTGCGTACCGAGCGCGCATTGGCAAAATGCTCCAGCTTCATGCGCAGTGTAATGTACTTGAAAAAAGCCGTTTCGGCATCGGGGCTGAAACGGTAGTTCTGCGCGGCTAACATCAACTTGGCGATTTGCAGCAATTCTTCCGGGCTATAGTCGGGGAAGTCGATATGGTGCGCAATGCGCGAGCGCAGCCCGGGGTTGCTGTGGAAAAATTTATCCATGCGGTCTTTATAGCCCGCCAGGATCACCACCAGGTCGTCGCGGTTGTTTTCCATGACCTGGAGTAAAATTTCGATGGATTCCGCGCCGTAGTCGCGTTCGTTCTCGGGCTTATAGAGATAATAGGCTTCGTCGATAAACAGCACGCCACCCATGGCTTTTTTAATCACTTCTTTGGTTTTTGGTGCGGTGTGACCGATGTATTGGCCGACCAGATCATCGCGGGTGACGGAGACCAAATGGCCTTCACGCACATAACCCAGGCGATGCAGAATCTCGGCCATACGCATGGCCACCGTGGTCTTACCAGTACCGGGGTTACCGGTAAAGTTCATATGTAGGGTAGGGGTCTCGGACGTCAGCGCAAATTGTTTACGCAACCGATCCACCAACAACAGCGCCGCGATTTCGCGGATACGCGTTTTGACCGGCTTTAAGCCGATGAGTTCCAGGTCGAGCTTGTCGAGCACTTCTTTGACATTCGAGGCTTTGAATTCCGCATCAAGGTTAACGGAAGCATCATCCGCCAATACCGCGGCACCCTGTGCGCCAGTTGAATCATTCACGTCATTCATTCCATTCGCTCCGATGACACCTAAGGAACCTCTGAACAAGTACCCTCTCCCCCGCGCACTTTGGGGGAGAGGGTTAGGGTGAGGGGGATAATCAGCGATTTTTCCCTCACCCTGTCCCTCTCCCTAAGGGAGAGGGAACCTAGCCTGATCGTTTTTGCCACTTGTTCAGAGATTCCCTAAGTGAAAAACGGCGGCGAGTGAAGTGCTTCACCCGCCGCCGCCATGACTCACTTAATCAATACCGCTCGCCTTCCGGCTTGTCGGTGGCGTAAGAGTGGATGGTGTAGCGCATCGTGCGGCCATCCGTCTCCTGACGCACCAGACCAAAGCCCGGTTCTTTCTTGGGACGATTCACGATGTACGACATGGTCACACTCTCTACCCCGCGGACGGCGCTGAAAGCGCTGACACGGATGTAGTGATTTGGAAAAGTCTTACGGCAGTTGTTGATCTCCATCAAAATCCCGGCAGGATCTTTCAGGTCGAACATCGGGTTGCCGAACATCTCCCAATAGGTGTTGCGCGGATGCGGATCGTCGGTGTATTCAACGCTCAGCGCCCAGTCCCTCCCCAGGGCATATTTTATTTGCGCGGTAATTTGCACATCGGTCAAATCAGGCAGAAAGGAAAACTGCCCTTGAGTGACGCGATTGCCTTTATTGGTCATCATAATCGCTTCTCCTTAGAATGAATTAAACGCTGGCCGTGGTGGTCGGCACAAAGTCGGGGCTATCGGTGGATTCGTAGTTGAACGAGATATCCTTCCACGTATCCAGGCCGGCCTTGAGCGGGGCACACCATTTGGCGGCGTCTTGCAGGATCTTCGGACCTTCGTTCCAAATGTCGCGGCCTTCGTTACGCGCCTGAACCATGACTTCCAGCGCGGTACGGTTGGCAATGGCGCCAGCCTGTATGCCATCCGGATGGCCGATGGTGCCACCGCCGAATTGCAGCACCACGTCGTCGCC
>JANNJF010000731.1:0-3448 GCA_031405715.1 Gammaproteobacteria bacterium
CACGCCGCCTGGGTCGTGGCCCGTTTGGGCGGTTGGAAAGGGTATGCGTCCGAAGCCAAACCGGGTCCCATCACGATGCTGCATGGATTGCAGCGTCTTGAAGCGATTTGCCATGGGTGGAGGTTGGGTAAAGATGTGTGCATAGATTAGCCCTAAGGGAGAGGGAACGTAGCCTGATCGTTTTGGCCACTTGTTCAGGGTTTCCTAGGTGTAAGCACGCGCCGTCGTATTGTTAATGTGCAGTGCCCTGCCTAAGAGCCTTTAGTGCAGTATCTGTGTGCCTTCCAGGAAAATTCCCGCCAATTCTTGGCCGATGAACACCAGACGTCCCGGGCGGCGGCTGGCATCGTCGTGGGTGTATTCGAATTCGTAACTTCGGTGCAGCGTCGGCTTGCCGCGGTACATCATCACTTTGACGGCGGTGCAGGCGACGGTTTCATCCAGAAATTGCGCGTCTATGCGTTGGCAGGCATCGCGCGCCGCCCTGCCCGCCTGCTCGCGTGCGCGCATCGCTGACAGCCAGTAACCGAGAACGAGGGCGAGCAGCGTCAGGGCGGTGAGGTATTCCATCGGCCTATTCAAGCACGGAACACGGTCGCCGGCCAGATTGAGTTGTGGGCGGCTCTCGTGTTATGGATGCGCAGGTAGCTGTGCTGCGGGTGTGTGCCCGGACGAGTCCCCAAACAGTCAAGGCGGCAGCAACGACGCACACGGGCGACGTGATGGCCAGCGGGAGGTTCCCGGCAGCATGATCAGTGTTATCCAAGGTGATATCACCACCCTGGTGGTGGATGCCATCGTGAACGCCGCCAATGAAACGCTGCTGGGCGGTGGCGGTGTGGACGGTGCTATCCATCGGGCGGCGGGACCGGACCTGCTCGCCGCCTGTCGCGCACTGCACGGCTGCCCCACGGGCGCCGCCCGCATCACGCCCGGTTTCGCGTTACCGGCGAAATGGGTGATCCACACCGTCGGGCCGGTATGGCGTGGTGGTCGGGATGGTGAGCCGGAGTTGCTGCGTTCCTGCTATCGCGCGTCGCTGGCATTGGCCCTGCGACACGGTGTACGCCGCATCGCGTTTCCCGCCATCAGCACCGGGGTGTATGGCTATCCCAAGGCGCAGGCCGCGGCCATCGCCATTACCGAGATGCGTGTCTGCGAAGGGCAGTTCGAGGCGATACTCTGTTGCTGTTTTAGCGAGAGCGATGCGCACATCTACCGCCGTGCCCTGACGGAGGGTTGATACGGCGGGGTTGGCGCTGTGCTTAGTCTTGCTTCTGACTTATGTCAGCCGACAACTTTAGATGCGCGGTCGGGGCAGGGCCCCGACAAGCGCCGTCACAGTCGCCAGCCGAACTTCACGCTGTAGGAAGTGGCATCACCGGTCTTGTCCGTTTCCACCGCAATGTTCACCAGACCGAAATTCAAATTGACGCCGGCGAACAGCTTCGAATAGGAAAAATCCTCACTCACGAGGGGAGGCGCGCCGACCGGTGTACTGTTGACCCAGACCTTGCCGATACCGGCATAGGGGGTGAGCAGGGTGAAGCCTTTGGAGATGGAGATATCCACGCCCTTGGTATCAAAGTCCAACTGGCTGACGCCTTGTAGTGTGCTGTAACTGGCGCGCAGGGCAACGGCCGGCGTGGCGGTACCGCCCTTGAGCAGGGCATAGCGCAATTCCGCGCCCCACAACTTGATGTTGCTGTCGGGCACGGCGGAATAAAAGGCGCCGACGTCGATGCCCAGGGGCAGGCCTTTGTGCACGTGCAGCTTGGGCACCACCAGGGTGCTGCCGGAGTCGCCGCCGGTGGCTTGTTTTAGGATATCCGCATGTTCCAGTTTTGTGCTGCTGCCTTCCAGGCTGATATCGAAGCCGGTGAGCCCCAAGGGTTCGGCGGGGATCACCGCTTTATAGCTGAGGGCAGCACCCAGGTCTTCGGACAACAGGCGGAAATCATTCTGCAGATTGATCTGGTCCAGCGTGTCGATATCGGCTGCCTGGGCGGTACCGGCGAGGGTCACGAGCAGGGCGGCGAGGGTGGTGCGTCGAAACATGGTGGTTCTCCTTGTGTAGGGGCGTTGCAAAAATACTACAGAATATAAACCGACAACAGCAGCAGACCATAACCGCCAATCAGAAGATAGACGGCGAGCTGGTTGAGCACATGCAGCACCGGTCCGATGTAGGCGATGTGACCCAGGGGGATGAACAGCCCGATGAGCCCGACGATAAACAGCAGCAGGCTGATGAATGCGCTGTTGCGCGAGGGGGCACTGGCTTTCATGGCAAGGCGGTCTCCGTGGCGGTTTTGAGGTGGTGGTTGCGATCAGGCGGGCGGAAAAATCTTGTCCGGATTAAGGATGCCCTTGGGATCGAACTGTAATTTTATGCGCCGCATCAAGTCCAGCGTCACCGGATCGATGGCGCGGTTGATGTAGTCGCGTTTTTCCCGCCCGATACCGTGTTCCCCCGAGAGTGTGCCACCGAGGGCCAGTACCAGATCGAATACGCGGCTGAGACAGGGTTGGGCGTTCTCCGCTTGGCGCGGGTCCTGAGCGTCGTACAGCAGGTTGACGTGGACGTTGCCGTTGCCCGCGTGGCCGAAATTCACGATGGGAATGGCGTACTCGCGGCTGAGCGCACCGAGGCCGTCGATCAGGTCGGCGATGCGCGATACCGGCACCACCACGTCTTCGTTGAGTTTGTTGGGGGCGATGGTGCGCAAGGCCGGCGACAAGGCCTTGCGCGTGGCCCACAGCGCCTCCGCCTCCGCGCGCGTCTGCGCAGTTTTGATCTCCAACAGTCCGTGGCCGGAGGCCGCATCACTCACCGCCTGTACCGCACTCGGCATGCTGCTTTCCGCGCCGTCCACCTCGATCATGAGCAGGGCGCCGGCGGCCTGCGGTAAGGCGGCGGGTGAATAGTCGCGGATCATTTCGATGGCGGCGGCATCGATGAACTCGAGGGCACAGGGGGTAACCGGCTGGGCCATGATACGTGCCACTGCCGCCGCGGCATCGGTCATGCTGGCATACGTCGCCTGCAGGGTACGCTGGGTCTGCGGCAGCGGTGTGAGTTTCAGCGTCGCCTCGGTGACGATGGCGAGGGTACCTTCCGAGCCGATGATGAGGCGGGTCAGGTCGTAGCCCACGACGCCCTTGGTGGTATAAACGCCGGTGTGGATTTCGTCGCCGGTGCCGGTCACCGCGCGCAGCCCGAGCACATTTTCCCGGGTGGTGCCGTACTTTACGGCGCGCGGTCCGGCGGCGTTGTGCCCCAGGTTGCCGCCGACGGAGCAGAAGGCCGCGCTGGTGGGGTCGGGGGGCCAGAAGAATCCCACGGCGCGGGCGGCGTCCTGCACTGCCTGGTTGGTGACGCCGGGTTCGGTCACGAGCACACGGTTGGCCGGATCGATTTTCACAATGCTGGTCATACGCTCAAGAG